>DAIOUP010000225.1:0-4485 GCA_036759465.1 Bacteroidales bacterium | reverse complement strand
GGTAAATAGTGAGTGGCGTATAGGGTACAATTTGTAATAGTTATAAGGAATTGAAAAATCTTTATGACAGACCCAAAATGGAAAGTGTCACCTTAATTTTTGAATTTTGAATCTTGAATCTATGAATTTCAAATTCCTTTGTTGCACTCTGCTGGTCCGAAAACATTCGCTATCTTGAAACCTATTGGTTGTTTTCCATACAGTTCCGATGGAACAAACGACAACATTACAGTAATTACCTGCCTGGGAAATGCCAGATCAGCAGAAACTTCACCGAGCAATGGCATGAAGTGAAACGAATTGCATGGTAGGAAATATTTCTTACCCTCGATGTCAATAACCTTTCCAGTCATCACGATGCTGAGTTCCTGATCCCAAATAGGGTCGGTCGATTTTCCCAATTGCACGGCTTTTCCGGAGAGTACCTGATTGCCTTCGAAATCGAGCAGCTCTAATTGGTTCTTGACAGGTCTTAACCAAAGATTGAACTGATCGTATCCTTTGAGCAATACATCACCCTCGTTCACAGTCCATTGCCCACTCTGAAGCTTCCATGGCATGCCGTCATTATACCTGCTAATATAGTAAAAAGTGGAGTCTTCGAGCAAAGCCAGTGCAATGTGCTGGGTTTCGTGGGAAGAAAATTTAACGCTAGCTGAACGAAAACCAATCAGGCTTTCTTCGTTGCTGCATGATGAAAAGGCCATAATAAAAATGCTGACAAAGAGAATGCCTAAGTTAGATTTCATTGTTAATAAAGTTTACATTTCTTTGTTTTACTCGCTTTGTTGATGGCCCCTGCCTTTACGGGCCTTCTTTTGAATACCTGAATAAAATAATAGATAATCGGTAAAAACGTGATAATCAATGCAAAAGGCAACACCCACATAACATAATCACCATTGCCGGTCTGGGCCGAATGCACAACGCTCCATGTGATGGCGCCAAACATGATCACAAGCGATAACTTGAGCAAACGCAACATTTTTGTTGCGAGACGATAGTGGTACTCAGCATTTTCCGGGCTTATTCTGATGGGGTAATTAAAGATATCAGGCCTTCGGTTGAGGATGGTCAGCAAAATAAAAAGTGTAAGTGTCAATAAAGGGCTGAAAAATATGGTGATACGACCACCATAGCCGTCGGGTTGGCCTTTGGAGTCAAAATGCATGGGGATAATCTCTGGAAGATTGCTCCAGGAAACGAACGTATAAATGAACAAGCCTACCATCAATCCGGCTGCAAGTATCTCAATAACTTTATCTGTCTGACTTAGCGTCAGATCAATTCGTGGTCGCTTACCGGTCATTATGTCTGGCATTGGATTGACTAAGTTACATGTTTTTATTGAGCAGGCATCATACCTTGGCTGATTCGCCAATAATCTTTGATGATTTGTCGATTTTTTTTCGCATCAATTCAAACGATAAATTCAATCATTTACTTTTGGCGAAAAATAAAACATGCATAAATTCTCATATCTGATGATTGCCATAATTGCGATGTTCATCGCAATGCAATCTTCCGCCCAAACTTATACCGAGGGATTGATGACCTTTCAGGTAATAACAGTAAGCGATGGCGTGGCCTATGCGCCACGTCATGTTTTGGCCATCTGGATCAAGGATGGTGCGGGCAATTTTGTAAAAAGCCGCAAAGTGATGGCCGCCACACGCAAACAGCACCTCGTAAAATGGATGGCCAGCTCGGGCAACAACAGCACCGATGCTACTACCGGAGCGACTTTGAATCAGCATACTTCGCATACTGTGACCTGGGACTGCCGAAACCTGCAAGGCAATATTGTACCCGATGGCAATTACGAAGTCTGGATTGAATACACCAGTCAGAATTCCGCCAACACGGGCGTAGCAGGCCCTTTCTACTCCTACAGCTTCAGCAAAGGAACTTCACCACTAAATGTGACTATACCTGACCAGACCTATTTTAAAAACATGTTACTGACTTACAATACCTCTGCAGTTATTATTCCTGAACAATCTGATAACAATGAAGTTGCCCTCAACATTCACGCTGAAGGATCTGACCTGATTATTAGCTTCGAGCTACCCGAAAAAACTCCTGTTCATTTGGCACTTTACGATCTGAGTGGGCGGAGAATGCAGGAAATCTGCGATAGCCAACTCGATGCAGGCAAACATACCTTCAGGACAAAAGCACCATCAGTTTCTGAGGGCGTAGCGATTATCCGGCTTTGGACATCTGCCGGCATTTCTTCTAAAAAGTGGTCAGGTTTAGCGTATTAGTATTGGCAATCAATTAAAATGCTCCTCCGACACTAATTCACCGGAGTCAAAATTTCTTCTGAGCACCAGTTTGCCGTCAGGTTGGTAGTGTTCTTCCGGGCCGTGCTTAAGGTTGTTTTTGTATTGTATGATGCGCTGCGCGATTCCGTTTGGATACCAGGCCTTTTGTGTCCCGCTTCCCATTCTGAACTCTCCTTTTCCGGCGATTTTACCTTCGGGCGAGTAAAAAATCCAGCTGCCATCCATCATGCCTTGGTTGTAGGCCCCTTCAATAAACAATGTGCCGTCATCGAAATAACGATGGTAAGGACCGTTCAGGGTGTCGTTGGTATAATATTCTTCCAATATGAGTTTGCCGGCAAGGTTGTAATGCAGCATAACGCTATCGAGCCTGTCGTCGCGATACCAGGCAATATTTTGCATTACGCCGTTCTCGAAAAACCTTTCCTGCTTCCCATTGAGCCTATTCTGAGCATATTCAGCGCGCATCATGGGATTGCCGTTGGCAAAATACCATTCGCACAAGCCGTGTAGCTGGCCGTCCTTGTACCTGAGCACGGCACTCAGATTGCCATTCTCGTGGTAGGTCTTCTTTACATCGCTGCTGCAGCCTGTTGCAAACAGCACAGCGGTAGCCAGAAGGACACTTCTGAAAATGCGGTAAGACATCGGTTGGGCTTATTGATTGACTTTCAGTAGTTCGTATCTGTAATTTCTGATACGACCGATATTCCAGTTTTGATTTTCATAGCCATCATTCTCGCGCAGACGCTCAAAAACAAAGCTATTGTTCATCAGGCCAATACTAAACTTTGGAAGACAAGGCATAAAATCTTTTCCGTTTCGCTGCAGGATTTGCAGAAAATACCATCCAGTATCGAAGCCTTCGAAAGCATAATTGTTTGGTTCGATGCCGTAACGACTACGATATTGACTCACGAAAAACTGAACCTTTATGTCGTCGTAATTGATGTAGCTTGCATCGGTAAGATGCAGGTTTAGACGAACCATATGCTCTATAAAAAGATTGTCGAAGCGCCGCCAGTCGGGCAAGCCCAGCAGCTGGATATTGTAGTCGTCGGCTACCTGATTCAGACGGTTCAGCACATCCATGGCATAGGCACGATCGTCGGAATAAACCACGACGATATTATTGCGCCAGGTATCGGCCAAATCCCTGAAGCGCACCAGATCGTTTCGGTCAAAGGCCAGTCGCGTTACCTTGCGATCGATCACCGTACTGTCAAATGGCCTTGCACGCAAGTCAGCCAGATCGAGGTAACTGCCGCCGGCTTGGATAAATGCCGGACCAGAGCTTCTTCCCGACATGGTTCGGATAAGGTCGTTGTTGGACACCCTTGGCCGATTGCGGATAACTTCTTCGAAGGCAGCAGCGATTTGCTGCGCTTCCTGCTGATTGCGCCCCGGAGCATGCAGCACAATGACACCGGCTTCGGGGTAGGATCTGGTTAAAGTCGAAGCCAGCTCCCTGTAAAGCGACGACTGATCAGGCTTAAGTTTTATGACCCACGGATTGTCTTCGAGCACCTGACGACGAAGCGTAACGGGGTTGATAATTGGTATTTTGTTTTCTTTGGCAAAGGCGGCAATCTGGTCGAAAGCCTGACTGAAAAAAGGGCCGATGATTAGGTTGACCTGCTTTAGGCGGGGATCTGACAGGGCTTTTTGAACCGAGCCTGATGACTGGTCCACATCGATAACAATCAGTTCGGAGCGAAGCCCAAAATGATCGGCAAGCGAGTCGGCAGCCATGATAAAGCCCTGATAAAACTGAGCAAAGCTCAAACCACGCGGCGCATCAGCAGCGGTGCTGCGCGCGGTAAACCGTTGGGCGGTAGGTGTCTCGGATAAATACAGCGGCAACAGCAGAGCCACCCTGTACAAAGTGTTCTCGTTGGCTGGATTGGGTGCACATTCGCTTGCCGGTATTTTGACGGGTTCAGGCTTTGCAGCCGCCACGGCTGCCGTTTCCTCTTTCTTTTTTGGAGTCTCCGGCATTAAAGGTTCCTGACCTCTGCCAACCGGTTTTGTCTCGGGTAAAGGCTTGGTTTGCAGGGGAATTTTTACTTCCTGCTTGGGAAACACATTTTTTCCAATGGAGGGGTTGGCTTTTTGCAATTCGTCGGTACTCAGCCCGTATTCTCTGGCCAACTGCCTCGTCTTCTGCTGCTTATCTACCTGATGAATGAGATAGGAC
>DAIOUP010000224.1:0-4494 GCA_036759465.1 Bacteroidales bacterium | reverse complement strand
GCAATGGCACGCATCATGACAGGCTTATTTTTAATCTTATAATGAAGTTATCGCCCTGCTTATTCTGATCCAGTTGATACTGACCCGGATAAAGCAATTCGAGTCTGGTAAGCGTATTCGTGAGGCCTATGCCTGTTTGCTCATCGGGGATCGAGCGCTCTTTGAAATAATTTGATGTAACCAATGTAAGCCATCTCTGTTCTACCTTGATCTCAACATCAATGCGCGATCTGGTTCCGGGCAAAATACCATGTTTGAAAGCATTTTCAATAAATGGTATCAACAGCAGTGGGGCAATATGGAATTCTGAGAAATCACCCGATTTATGGTACTGTAAATCAACCGTATCGCCCAATCGAAGGCTCTGCAGACTGATGTAGTCGTCGATATGATTGATCTCCTGTTCGAGTGATACCCTTTTGTTATCGGTTTCCGTGTACACATAACGCATCATGCCCGAAAGCTTAACTATTGCCTCCGACGTTCGGCTGTCGCCTTTCAACGACAGGGCGTAAATGGAGTTGAGCGTATTAAACAGAAAGTGTGGATTGATTTGCGACCGCAGGTAATCGAGTTCGGCACGGATTTGCTGCTCCCTCACAAACTTGAGTTGTTCGTTAATCTTTATAGCCAATGACAGGAGTGTAACCACCAGAAAATGAAAAAAATGTATCGACAGCTCGAACACCAGCACGTGTTCATTATTATGAGGCCTTCGAGGGACAGGAGGTGCGAAACCCCCAAACAGCAAGAGGGAAGGCAGCAGCGAAATGATCGGATAACTAATAATGAGCAGCATACTGTAGGTAAACCAGCGCTGTTGAAGATAATAGGCGGGTATCCACCAGTAATAGTTAAGGTAGAAGAATATCAGCAAAAACAGGAATACCAGCAGCTCTTTTTGCGCTATCGGATTTTCGAGAAACGAATCGCCGGGGCGCCCGCGCATCATCACCAGCGGGATCATCAAAAAGGCCGCTATTCCAAGCGTGTGGAGCGCTATCGTTTTCAGCGAAATTTTTGTCAGGCCATTCATTAGCGCAAAGTTAAACGCCCCCATGTCCCAAATACAACAAATTGAGGTAAACTAGCCCGAAACAGCGGCATCCGGAAGCGTTTTAAAAAACTCCGGCGAATTTCCCCTGCCAGGTATCGCGTTTTTCCAGTTCAAGTTCAATAAGGCGCATCACTTCATCGTAGCGAAGCATGCTCCAAAGCGGACTTACCAGGAACCTGGGCGGCACTTCGCCGGCCATGCGTTCAATGACTAATGAAGCCGGCAGGCGTTCGATTATAAATACCAACAAATCAACATAATCATTGAGGCTGAACAAATGATAATCATCGGGTCTTTTTTGATATTCCCGAGCCATGACTGTATTCTTGAACAGCTGCAGCTGATGAAATTTGACCGTTGTGAGGGGCAATTTAGCTATGAAATCAGGATACTGCCTGAGCATTTCCAAACTTTCGCCCGGCAGGCCGAGTATAAAATGCGCTCCGCAGGGCAGTCCGGCTCGCGCAGTAGCTTCGATGGCAGCCACAGCCTCGGCATAGCTATGTCCGCGGTTCACCCGCTGTAGGGTTTGATCGTAAATGCTTTCCACACCATACTCGATTATCACGTAATGATTTTGCTGCAGATCCGCCAGGAGAGCAAGAATATCCTCATTAACCGTATCGGGACGCGTGCCGATGACAATCCCTTTTACGCCCTCGACCGAAAGAGCTTCTCTGTATAGCCGTTCAAGTTCGCCAACCGGTTTGTATGTGTTGCTATACGATTGAAAATAAACCAGATAGCCTTTAGCTCTGCGGTAGCGTTTGCGATGAAACTCCATCCCCTCGGCAATTTGCTGCCTAATTGACTTTTCCGGGTTGCAGTAAGAGGGATGAAAAGCTTCGTTATTGCAAAATGTGCAGCCTCCGCTGCCCTTGCTGCCGTCGCGGTTGGGACAGCTAAAGCCCGCCTCCACGCTGATTTTTTGCAGCCGTCCGCCAAAGGTGGTCGTGAACCATCTGCCATAGCTGTGAAAACGCCTGTGGTCGCCCCAGGGGAATGGTTCTTTTCTCGTGTTTGTTTCCAAGTCGCTATACAATGGGCATGCAAATCTCCTACAAAAAACAAAGCCCGCTACGCAGTGCAACGGGCTTTGGGTATGTTTTGGCGCTGATTATTTAGCTACTTTTTCGAGCCATTTTACCATGGCCAGCATGGCGATCATCGAAATGAGACATACTACTACGAAGACTGTCCATGTAACTGATATCGAGATGCTTTCGTACATCATTGCACCAAGGAAGAGGGAGAAGTTGCCAACAGCAGTGGCCGTGAGCCAGCCGCCCTGCATCAAACCCTGCATATGCGCCGGAGCTACCTTGGACACAAACGAAAGCCCCAGGGGTGAGATAAACAACTCGGCAACGGTGAGGATGAAATAAACCGTGAACAACAACCAGGGCGTAACACGCATGGCATCCGGCAGACCACCCTGAGCAACAACGTCTTTATACAGGGGCAGTCCCAGCGATCCGAAGGCCATGACCACGAATGCAAGAGCGGCAATACCCATACCGATGGCGATCTTTTTGGGCGTTGAAGGCTCAATACCTTTCCTGGAAAGAAAGTTGAAGAAAAGGATGATAATGGGTGTCAGGGCAACAACAAGGATGGGATTAACCGACTGAAAGATCTCTACAGATGGGAACAAACCTCCGAGCAGGGTGTAGTCCTTGGCAAACATGGTGAGCGTAAGTCCGTTCTGATGGAAGGAGAACCAGAAAAAGATAACAACACCAAAAACGGCGAAGAGGGCATAAATGCGCTGTTTGATTTCTTTTGCGTCCTGTTTAATTTCCTCTTTCGAAACACTGCCAGGCTTCGTTTTTCCGGCAGGTGTGGGAAGCGATTTCTTGGTAGAAAGGAAGATGGCCAGCGAAATAAGCATGGCGCCTACTGCCGTAAGAAACGCGTAATGGAAACCAGTGTTGAAGGCATCCAGATAGCTGACCGCGAAGCTTGAAAGGTCAGCGGGCATAACGCCACCTGATACAGAAGTTGCAATTTCGCTGAAACGGCCGCTTACTACTTCTTCAGCCATTTTTCCGTCGAGATATTGGTGGCAAAGGCCTGGCAACTCAGCATTGTAGCTGAAGCCCTGCATCTTGACAAAGGTATTTCTTACCCATGTGGCCATAAAGGGCGCAAACATTGCACCGATATTGATGAACATGTAAAAAATCTGGAATCCGGAGTCGCGTTTGCTGCGGTACTGGTTGTTGTCATACATCTGACCAACCACGGCCTGCAAGTTGCCTTTGAACAAGCCATTCCCAAACGCAATAATTAGTAGTGCGGCCAGGGCAACATACTGAGATGTGATCAGAGCGGGTGTGGCCAAAAACAGGTAACCCGCCGACATGGTGAGCAGGCCAGCGATGATCGTTCCCTTGTAGTTGCGCAATCTGTCGGCTATGATACCGCCCACGAGTGCCAAAATATAGATGGCGCCGTAGAAGATGGAGTAGAGCGTCCCGGCCTCGGTTCCGCTGATGTTGAATTTCGACATCAGAAACAAAGTCAGGATAGCCATCATGGTGTAGAAACCAAAGCGTTCGCCCATGTTGGCCAGGGCCGCCGGTAACAATCCTTTTGGATGTCCTTTAAACATAGTTTTGTGTGGTTTTAAGGTTATTTATTACTGAATTTCACGATTTTACTAATGATTTTGGCCCGAAAAGAGGCAAAAATAGACAAAAAAGACAGTCTTGCAAGTTTTTACGGTTAAGGGGGCTTTATGTTAGAATGGTTCTAAAGTGGTTTTTGGCAGAAAGTGAGCAGTGGGCAGTGAACAGTGTGCAGTGAACAATGAGCGATGGACGGTGAACAAAGGCAGAAATTCAGTGAATTAAATCGATGCTGCACTAACCTCACAACAATAAATAGATTGACCACTTCTCAACGATTGCTCCATAGTAAATTGATTATCTGCATGTTTCCCCCTATCACTCTTTGAATATTAAATCCTTGAATCTTGAATCCTTCAATATTTGAATCAGCCTTTTGGGAACAATACCGTCGGTTAACTGTTTAATGTGTGTTTTTGATCTAATTCCCGGTACCAAACAAATTCCGCATGCGGACTGTACAGTTTATCATCTTTTTCAGCATCGTGCTTTCGGTGCACCTATTGGTGAATTACTACATTTTTATCCGCGGTCTGCGCACTTTCGAACAGGGCAGCCTGTTGCGTCAGCTCTACATCATAGGTTTCTGGACTTTGGCCGCATCGTTTTTTCTCGGCCGGACGCTTGAAAGAATCTACCTCTCGCACCTGAGCGACCTATTCACCTGGGCCGGTTCTTTCTGGCTGGCCGCCATGCTTTACCTGTTTCTGGCCGTCTTTATCATCGACCTGCTGCGACTGCTCAATCTGGCCGTGCCGGTGTTGGCATGGACAAAAAACACCTTTATCCAAACTCACCCTCACTACC
>DAIOUP010000223.1:0-4502 GCA_036759465.1 Bacteroidales bacterium | reverse complement strand
CGCTTTTCGCGCGTGAATTCTGGCCTATTTGCTGTATTTTCCAACCCAGATGCCGCTTACCCTGCCGCCACCTATGGAAAAACCGGCAACCCCGACTTAAAGTGGGAAAGCACCACCCAGACCAATGTGGGTGTTGAAGCAGGAGTGCTCAACAACAAACTTACCGGTGAATTCGATTTCTACAACAGGGTAACCGACGATATCCTTGTAGAGCTCTCCACTCCCGGGCATCTTGGCAACGGAATGGGACAACGCGTGCGTTACAATGCCGCAAAGGTGCTCAATCGCGGCTTCGAGTTCAACCTGCGCTGGCGCGAATCCATCAGCAAGGACTTTAACTACTCAATTGGTTTGCTTGGAACCACCATTCACAACGAGGTGCTCACAATTGGAGGAAATAGTGGCATCGATTCCACACTCATCGGTGGTTATTTGGGCAACGGCCAGTCTGTTACACTAAGTCGCGTAGGCTTGCCTGTGGGCGCGTTTTATGGTTATCTAACCGATGGCATTTTCCAAAATCTGGCCGAGTTGAACGCCTATCCGCATATGTCGCTTGCCGATGTTGGTGATCTGCGTTTTGTAGATGTGAATAATGACGGCAAAATCAACGGTCTCGACCGCACCTATATCGGCTCGCCGATTCCCAAATTTGTTTTTGGCTGTAATGTGGAAGTCAATTACAAAAACTGGGACATGTCGCTCGACATCCAGGGTCAATACGGCAACAAAATCTTTAATGGCAAGGACGTTGTGCGCCCCGACCCCTACAACTTCGAGAAGTACGTATTCGACCGGTGGAGGGGCGAAGGAACAAGCAATACCGTTCCCAAACCGGCCTTTGGCGGTTACAACTATTTCCCGTCCGATTTCTTTATTCTCGATGGCTCCTATATCCGATTGCGCAATGTTAGTGTAGGCTACACCCTGCCTTCCAACCTGGTAAAGCAATGGCAGATGGAGAACGTTCGGGCTTATGTGAAGGCCAACAACATCTACACGTTTACCAAATACACGGGTTATACGCCCGAAATTGGCGGTTTCGACGTTTTGTCGAACGGCATTGATAATGGTGTATATCCCATTGCAGCAGTTGTTTCCGTGGGATTGAACATTAACTTCTAAAACCGAAGCCATGAAAAGAACATTAATATATTTCGCAGCACTTTTGCTCATCGGCAGCTCTTGCAAGGATTTTCTGGACATCAAACCGCAAGGCGAACTCACACAGGAAGCATTTCCCACAACAGCCTCCGACGCACTTTTAGCCACCAATGCGGCTTATGCTACGCTTCGCGGATGGCATTATCATTCAGGGGGTTATCCGATTCTCGACATTATGTCGGACGATACCCACAAGGGCAGTAATCCCAACGACCAGCTAAACACCCTGGGACCTTACGACAACTTCACAATCACCCCAACACAGGATGGACTCGACCGCTGGTGGGCTTCGCTTTATGAAGGAATTAAACGTGCCAACGTTGTGATTGAGAAAGTGCCCCTGATTGCCATGGATACCAATCTTCGCGGACGATATGTGGCTGAGGCCCGTTTTCTGCGTGGCTTGTATTATTTCGATCTGGTAAGGGCATGGGGAGGCGTGCCATTGGTGCTCTCCACAACTCCACCGCTCAAACTTCCCCGTTCTACTGCCGCAGAAATCTATGCCCAAATTGAGAAAGACTGGCTGTTTGCCGCATCTCGCCTGCCCGAAAAAGGCGAATACAACAGTCAGGACCTTGGCCGCGCAAGCAAAGGCTCCGCCAAAGCCTTTCTGGCCAAAATGTACCTGTTTCGCAAAGACTTCGTCAAAGCTGAGCAATATGCCCTCGAAGTTATCAACGGTCCCCAGCTGTATAATCTTGAGCAAAATTTTGCCCATGCCAACTCCCGCGAGGGTGAGCACGGAATAGAGTCAGTTTTTGAGATTGGCGCTTTCGAGACCGAAAATGCATTGGGCAATCAATATGCCAACACACAGGGTGTGCGCGGCACGCCAAACAGGGGTTGGGGTTTCAACAGGCCTTCCGAAAACCTGCGTAACGGTTTTGAGGCCGATGATCCACGCATGAAGCTCACCATTATCGACCTGGGCGATGTCATAGATGGCATCACCATACTCGGCGACGGCTCAACACCCGATTACATTTATGACGATAACGGCAACATCATCGAACGCGAATGCTACAACCGTAAGGTTTGGATACCTGGCCTGAGCACCAACACCCAGTTTGGTCATAACCGCCGCCTTATGCGTTTTGCCGACGTTTTGCTGATGGCTGCCGAAGCGCTTAATGAGAACAACAAACCTGGTCAGGCGCTTACCTATCTGAATAGAGTAAGGGCCCGCGCACGCATGGGCAACAATGCCATTCTGCCCGATATTACCGTAACCGACAAAGATGCCCTTCGTAACCTCATTCTCAACGAACGCCGTTTTGAGCTGGCTCTGGAAGGACACCGTTTCTGGGACCTTGTTCGCACCGGCAAAGCCCCGCAAGTGCTCGGACCGCTCGGATTTCAGGCAGGTAAGCACGAACTGCTCCCCATACCGCAAAACGAGATCGATATCTCGCAAGGCTCACTTACACAAAACCCCAACTGGTAATAACCACTAATCCAATAATCATTAATGTTTCACCTAATCAAAATCGCTATGAAAAGCAAAAATGTGTTTGCAATCCTCCTGATGGCCTTAGCTGTCACCGCCCTCGTTTTCCAAAGCTGCAAAAAGGAAGACCCCGAGCTCACCCTTGCTGAGCTGAAATCAGGAACCATTGACCTCAATGGCGCTACCGCTCCTACCAATGTGCCTGTAATGCCCACCATCGTGGCAACTTTCAGCACCGATGTCGATCCTGCAACGGCAGTTGCCGCCAATATCAAGATGAAACAGGACTACAACAACACTGATATTGAACTGGATATCACTGCTTCGGGCAAGACAATCACGATCAAACCCAAAGCAAATCTCGGCACAGGCACACTCTACAAGCTCAGCTTTAGCGGTGCTATCATGAGCAACAAACAAAAACCCCTAACCGCCCTCGAGCGTACGTTCACCACCGAAGGAACCTTTGCCCCGGCCGGCGCCATTGCTCACTGGAAGTTCGAAAACAACGCCAACGATAATGCTGGTAGCTTCAATCCGGCTGCTGCTGGTGTTGTTGGAATTACCTATGTTAACTCGCGCAATACTGCTGCCGGAAAGGCTGCCAGCTTCAATGGTACCACCAGTATAATCGAAATACCCAATGGCGATCAACTCATCAATACCAAAAACTTTACTGTTTCGTTCTGGGTCAAGGCTCAGCCACAGGATAAAGGACACTTTGTGATGGGTCTTGGCGCTTTCTATGGTCTGCAGTTCGAAATCTTTGGTGGCCTTGATGGAGCAAAGTTTGCCATTCGCTACGAGCTTGCCGATGGTACTACTGCATCAGAAGATATGTGGTTCCCCAGCAATGCTACTTTCAATGCCAATGGTGGATGGCAGGGATGGGATTTTGCAAAATCCATTGCCCCGGCCGATTACGTAGCCATGGTAAGCAACAAATGGCTTATGGTTACCTACACCTACAACGGCGATGCCAAGAAAGGTACCCTTTACTACAATGGCGAAAAAATGAAAAGCTTCGACTTTAACCTTTGGCCCGATGGCGATGTCAAACGCGGTGTAAAAGGTATGAAGTGGGGCGGACAGATGCCCGACGTTAAAAACGAACTAGCATTTGGTTTCATTCAGTCGCGTGCCGGCAGCATGTGGGCAAATGAGCCCTGGGGCGGCTACCAGTTCCCTGGTGCCAATCACTTCAAGGGCGAACTCGATGATGTGCGCTTTTATCACAAAGTGCTCACACCCGCCGAAATCAACCTGATGTACCAATCCGAAAAACCCTGAGTATTTAGTGTTAGTGAATTAGGTTAGCAGGGGAGGGGTGGCACCCGCTGCCCTTCCCCTCTTTATTTAAACCAAAGTCAATGCGCAGATTAGCAAATCTTTATCTTCCAACCGCACTTGTAGTGCTTTTTCTATTGTCAGGATGCAAAAAGGACAACGATGAACCCAAAGGAGCTATTCAATTGAGTCAGGCCAGAGCCGGTTCAATTAACCTCAACACATCCGGAACGACAAATGGCATCGCTATAAATGCAGAGTTTCGGTTAACCTTCTCTGCTCCACTCAGGGTGAGTTCGGTGGCCGAAAATATTCGGCTGTTTAAAGGCTCAACTGCTCTGGATGTGGACATTTTCTTTGCTTCCGAAAACCGGGAAGTCGTTGTTCGTCCTAAAACGACCCTCGACAATGCAACAACCTACGAACTGCGCATTGGCGATAAACTCCGCGGAGCAGCTGGAGAAGGCTTCCCGGGGCTTGCACTTACATTCAGCACCATTCCGGCCGAATTAAAACTAACAAGCATCACCATCAACGGTCGTGACTTCCGACCTCCACAGGTGCCTAAAAACATTCCTTATCAGGGGGCACAACTTATTGT
>DAIOUP010000222.1:0-4503 GCA_036759465.1 Bacteroidales bacterium | reverse complement strand
GTTTATCTAAAAGCACTTAAATATTTACTAAGATTGATGAGTTATTCAAAAAATTTTATATTTGCCTTGGTAAAATTGAAGTCAAGAAGTTTAACCTTAAAAAACAAGCTATGAAAAAAAGTTTACTCCTGATTGCATTTCTCTTACCAGTCTTGATTCTTCAGGCTGCTGACTGGCGTCAGAAGCGTGAAGAGCGCGTGCGCAACATTTCTCTTCCAGCTCCTCAGGCCATTGAAGATGTTGTTGTCATCAACAACCTGCCCAATCCCTTTGTGAGCAATCTGAAGTTTGGACCTGATGTGGTAATTGGAAAAACCCGTTACGACCTTCAGTCGAACTACGCTATGGGCCGTCGTATGCACTTGTTTCCTGATGGCACCATCGGTGCAACATGGACTTATGGCATGCTCGACCCCAACTTCACCGATCGCGGCACAGCTTACAATTATTTCAATGGCACAAGCTGGGGAGCCCAGCCTACTGCACGTGTTGAGCCCGTGCGTACAGGATGGCCATCGTATGCACCCTGGGGACCTAGTGGTGAAATTATCGTTTCGCACACTGGTACTGCCAACGGCTTAATTTTCAGCCGCAGGGCTACCAAAGGCACCGGCCCATGGACCAACAGCTATCTTGCAGGACCGACCCAGGTACCCAACCTTCTTTGGCCCCGTATGATCACCAGCGGAGAAAACAACGAAATCATTCACGTAATTGCCCTGACAGCTCCAACGGCTAACGGAGGCGTTGTTTATCAGGGTCTTGACGGTGCACTCCTTTACAGCCGTTCAACCGATGGCGGGCAAACATGGAACCCGCAAAACGAACTACTCACCGGCATCACGGCTCAGGATCTTCTGCGCGTGAGGGCTGACACCTATGCCTGGGCCGCTCCGTTCGGAAATACCATTGCATTTGTTGTTGGTGACGGCTATGGCGACGGCATTGTGATGAAGTCGGATGATGCCGGCCTTTCGTGGGAAAAAATGCTTTACTATGAAAGCATCGACAAATTCATGGATGGAAACACTACTTATCCGATTCATGGTGGTACCGACTCCTATCAACATGCCGTAATCGACGATCTGGGCCGTGTTCACGTAGCCGTTGGTCGCCAGATTCACCGTGCCGAAGCAGGATTGTTCTACTATCCTTACAGCAATGGTTTGCTCTATTGGAACGAAACAATGGCTCCCCTGGATACAACTAAAGTAGCCAGTGGCATTACCGATGTGTCTGGCGTTGCCCCCGGATACCTGCTTGCCGAGCTAATCGAAACAGCAACTGATACTCTTTCCTCTCTGCTCACGCCCAACTACTATGCATCTCTGACCAGTATGCCGCAACTTGTTTTCGATTATGAGAAGAAAATACTCTATGCCTTCTACTCAGCCATCACTCCGGGCTATGTGAACAACGACGGACAAAATTACCGTCATATCTGGATGCGTTTCTCCGAAGATTATGGCCAGACATGGAGCCCCCATACCGACCTGCACAACGACATCTTCCACCTCTTCACCGAATGTGTCTATCCCTCAGCCTCATCAACCGTGAACAATAAAGTTCACCTCATCTACCAGAGCGACAACTTCATTGGCGGAAGCAACAGGCCAACCCCACCAGCTCACGGCCATGTTGACAACGATATCGTTCACCTGACCATTGACAGAATCATAACAGGTGCAAACGAAAAACCAGCCAGTGTACTATCCATCGACAAGGTTTATCCGAATCCTGCCCGCAACGAGGCCTTTGTCACCATCCGTGTCGACAAGCCCCTCACCGCCCGCATCAGCCTGGTGAACCTTGTAGGACAGGAAGTTCAGTCGACCACTCAGGCCTTTAACTACATTGGCACACACAGGGCTGCTCTCGACCTAAGCCGCATCGACCGTGGCGTTTACTTCGTACGCGTGGCCAATGGAAACCAGATCGTAACGCAGAGAATCATAGTTCATTAATTCGGGTTTTTATTTCTGCGGCCGGGGGATTCTTCCCCCGGCTTTTTTTTGCAATGTGGTTAATGTTATTGTTGATTTTACTGCGAAATATTTGCATGAGCGGTATTAATTGTTGTTAACAATCTAGCTGCAGGAATAACTTCTCGGTAGTTAATCTTACCTTTGCGTACTTTAAATCCTGATTAAAACAAAATGACACAGCATAGCAAACAGGCCGTTATCGATACCCTCAAGGAGGTGATATATTTTCCGAAAGGCGACAATATTGTAAACCTTGGGATGCTTGATGCGCTTGAGGTTTCGGATGGAAAAATCAGCTTCAGACTCGTGTTTCCAAAGCTTGACGAACCTCCTGTACGAATTGTCGGCAGCACAGCCGAAAAGATGCTGCGCGAGCGTTTCGGTAATGACATTGTCATTGAAATAATTCCGATTACCGAAAAGGAAAAGGGACTTGGACCCTTGGCCGGGGTACGCAACATCATTGCCGTGGTGTCGGGCAAAGGCGGAGTGGGTAAATCGACCGTAGCCGCCAACCTGGCTATTGCACTTTCCAAGAAAGGGCTTCGCGTGGGGCTGATTGATGCCGATATATACGGTCCTTCCGTTCCGGTGATGTTTGGCGTGGTGGACGAAATGCCTGAAGCCCGTGAGCGAAACGGAAAACCATCCATTGTGCCAATTGAGCGCTACGGCATCAAGCTGCTTTCAATCGGGTTTTTTGTCGACGTGACCAAACCGCTTGTTTGGCGTGGACCAATGGCTACCAGCGCGCTAAACCAGCTGCTGGGCGATGCCGACTGGGGAGTGCTTGATTATCTGGTAATTGACATGCCTCCCGGCACAGGCGATATCCAGCTCACACTTGCGCAATCCTATTCCGTTACAGGGGCTATCGTGGTTACCACACCCCAAAAAGTGGCCTTTGCCGATGTGCACAGGGCCGCAAATATGTTTAAGCAGGAAAAACTGACGATTCCGTTGCTCGGACTCATTGAAAATATGGCATATTTTGTGCCTTCCGATTTGCCGGACAGAAAGTATTATATCTTTGGCCGCAGCAACGGAGAGCGTTTCTCGGAAGTGCTGGGTGTGTCGTTCCTTGGTCAGATACCCATTGTGGATCAGATTGCCGCTTCGGGTGATGCTGGCTCTCCAATTGCCCTCGATGATAGTCATCCCGTTGCTAAAGCCTTTGCCGATGTGGCCGAAAAAGTGATAGAAAGCGTAAAAAACTCATAAATTCTTATTACCATGGCTGAAGATAAAGAAGTATTGGTAAGAAAAGTCAGGAACATTATTGAACAGGTCAGGCCCTATCTGCAACAGGACGGAGGCGATATTAATTTCGTGGAGCTGACCGAGGATCTTGTTGTAAATGTTGAGCTAACAGGAGCTTGCGGATCTTGCCCCTACAGCACTATGACCCTGAAAAACGGAGTGGAAAACACCATCCGCAAAGCCATTCCCGAAATAAAATCCGTCGAGGCTGTAAACCTTGGATAATTATACACTGGATTTCGATTCTAAATCAGGTATTTAGCTACGATTGGCATCCTGCGTCCCATGCCGAATGCCTTTGGCGATACCCTGAGGATGGGAGGCGTTTGCTTACGTTTATACTCGTTCGTATTCACCATTTTAAGCACTCGTTGCACCATTGCAGGGTCGAAACCACGTTCTATCAGATCGCCAGGTCCGAGTTGTTCTTCGATGTAGTGAAAGAGCATACGGTCCAAAACTTCGTATTCGGGTAGGCTGTCCGAATCGAGCTGGCCGGGGCGAAGCTCCGCTGAAGGAGGCTTGAGGATGCTGTTGAGAGGAATTACTTCAGCATCCTTGTTAATGAAGCGTGCCAGCTCATAAACCTCTGTCTTATATACATCTCCCAGCACCGAAAGTCCGCCGTTCATATCGCCGTATAATGTTCCGTAACCCACGGCGGCCTCGCTCTTGTTGCTGGTATTCAACAGTATATGATTGTACTTGTTGGCATATGCCATCAGGATCAGGCCGCGCAGCCTTGCCTGAATATTTTCTTCAGTAAGCCCAAAAGATGTGCCTTCGAAAACAGCACCGAGGGATTGCTCAACGGCCAAATATGATTCTTTAATGGGTATGGTGTGGCTAGGGCTGTTGAGGTTGTTGGCCAATGTAAGGGCGTCGGCCACCGAATGATCGCTCGAGAACTGCGATGGCATGAGCAGTCCAGTCACATTTTCGTTTCCCAATGCCCTGACCGCAAGCACCATGGTTACAGCCGAATCAATTCCACCCGAAAGCCCGAGCACCGCTTTACGAAAGCCCATTTTGCTGAAATAATCCCTGATTCCCATTACCAATGCGTCGTGAATCAGACTTATTTTATTCCCAAAGACCGGATCAAAGCTGTTTTTTCCTGAAAGCAGATCCTTAGTGTCAACCACCTCAAGGGCTTCTTCAAAATAGGGCAGCAATTTTCCAACCGTAGCATTGGCACAGAGCGCTGTTGAGCCTCCGTCGAAAATCAGCTCGGTTTGCGCGCCTACATGGTTCACAT
>DAIOUP010000221.1:0-4514 GCA_036759465.1 Bacteroidales bacterium | reverse complement strand
ACCCTTTACAGCCTGCAAAACAGCACCGTAGCTTATCTAATAAAGCACGATTATTCCGTTTATAAATCATGGACTTTTCCGTCCAACGCCAAAACCGGCTACTCGACTTATCTTTTGCCCGGCGGCGAATTGCTTCGAACGGTAGTTTATACCCCCAATTCCTTCTCGGGTGGCGGGCAAACCGGCCGTTTGCAGAAATACGACTGGAATGGCAACCTGGTTTGGGACTTTGTTTATTGCACTTCAAGCTATTCCATGCACCACGATATCTGCCCCATGCCCAACGGCAATGTACTGCTGATAGCCTATGAGCTGAAAACACCGGCTCAAGTAACGCAGGCAGGCGGGGCAAGTTCCATTACGGTGTGGTCGGAAAAGATAGTCGAAGTAAAGCAAACCGGCCCAACCACCGGAGAGATTGTTTGGGAATGGAAACTCTGGGACCATCTCGTGCAAAGCTTCGACCCTACAAAGGATAACTACGTCAGCTCCATTGCTGCATATCCTCACCGGCTGAATATCAACTACAAACTCACCAAGGACTGGATTCACATGAACGGGGTTGACTACAATCCCATCCTCGATCAGATCACCTTCAGCTCGCACAACCTCAACGAAATCTACGTCATCGACCACAGCACCACCACCGCCGAGGCTGCAGGAAGCACAGGCGGAAATGCCGGAAAAGGCGGTGATTTTCTTTATCGTTGGGGAAATCCGGCGGCCTATCAGAGGGCAGGAAGCCAGATACTGAATGTTGTTCACGACTCGCACTGGATACCCGAAGGTGTACCTAATGCCGGCCGCATTGTAGCATTCAACAACAAAGGTTACAGCAGCACCCGATCCTCGGTCGATCAGATTATTCCACCGCTGTTGGGCTACAACTATACGATTGAAGGCTCTGCCGCATGGTCGCCGCTTACCTATAACGAGCGGCATGCCTGCAATGGATACTCCAGCAATATGAGCAGCTCACAACAGTTGCCCAACGGCAATACTTTTGTTTGCATGGCCACAACCGGACTACTTTACGAATTTAATGCGGCCGGCACAACTATATGGCAGCGTCAGCTCAGCGGCACGGTGGCCAAGGCATGGCGTTACAACCAATGTTATCTGGACAATCCGCTTCCGGCAGAACCCGAAATAACCCTGCAAGATGGCATTTTAATAGCATCCCCGGCCGAAACATGGCAGTGGTACCACAACGGTGCTTTGATTGAGGGTGCTACTAGTCAGGCCTTTACACCACAACAGCCGGGCAACTATCTTGTACGTATCACACAATCGGGTAATTGCCATTACCGTTACTCAGCAAGCTTCAAATTTGATAATACAACCTCTTTAAACAATGCTCGAGTAACTGACATTCAGTTGTTTCCAAATCCAGCATCCGATCGCGTAAGCATACAAACCGGCAGACAAAAATTCATTTCAGCAGCAGCATATGCTTCCGATGGACAGCTGCTCCGTCGGTTCGACAGTCAGCAACTCGACCTTAATGGTTTGAGTAAAGGTGTAATTTTAGTAAAGATATTGACTGATAGTGGATTAAGTATCCGCAAACTGATAATTCAATAATAGAAAGATGAAACGGATAGTATTTCTATTAGGCTTTGCGATCCTTACCCTCGGGCTTCAAGCCAGGGTTGTTAAATTTTCAGTCGACATGGCCGGGCAGGAAATAAGTCCAAACGGTGTGCATGTTACCGGTGATTTTCAAGAACTTGCCGGCTTTTCGGGTGGCGATTGGTCGCCCAACTCCACTCCGCTTATACGCGAAGGGCAAACTACCATTTACAGTACCCTTGTAAGTATTCCGGCTTTCCGCTACTATGAGTATCGTTTTGTAAACGGCGACCAGTTTTACGAAACCGAGTTTGTGCCGGTTGAATCACGCATTGGTTACGATTTTAACGACAACCGCTGGATTTATGTCGATTCGCTGGCCAACGACACCCTCGATGTCGGGGCAATTCTCTTCGGTGGTAATGCCCCGGCAGGTAAATTTCTATTGCGATTCAACCTCAATGCTCAGCTGCTGACCGGTATTAATCCATCAGGCATTCGTGTGGCCGGTAATTTCAACAATTGGAACACGGCGCAGACACGACTAGTTAGCTTCGACGGACAGCACTGGGAGGGAATTGTCTATTTGCCGGCAGGAAATTATGCATACCGCTATGTGAACGGCAATACTTCTTCGGGACTGGAAATTGTGCCGGCTGCATGCTCTACAGGAGGAAACCGTGAAATAGCACTTTCCGATCACGCTGTGCTTGAGTCTGTTTGTTTTGGCGCTTGTGTGGATTGCGATGCGGTGGGCTTGGGCCAAAACGACGCGCCTGTCTGGTTCAGTGTGAAACAAGAAATGGGATTGCTCGACATCCGATTCGGGATCGAACGGTCTTACCGTATCGCCGTTTTTGATGTCGGAGGCCGTTTGCTCTACAGTAGTCAGGGGAATGGAATTCATTGCCTTATACCTTTATCACACCATAAAGGACCGGTGCTGATCAGCATCAGCAGCTGCAGGTATTTTGCCACTACAAAACTTATTGTTCAGTGAAAAGATTGGCGGTATTGTTGGGGCTGATTTGCATCGCCTCATTTTCGAAGGGACAGCAAACCTTTTACGACCCTGAGGACATTCAACTTATCGAAATCTTCTTCTCACAACCCAACTGGGATTATATGCTCGACACCGCCAAAATGGGTTCCGATAGCTACATTATCGCTCAAAAAGTGCGCATTAATGGAACGGAATTCCCCAATCCAGGGGTCAAGTACAAAGGAAACAGCTCCTACGATTCCACATACCGCAAAAACCCTTTGCACATCGAGCTCGATCATGTGCAAAACCAATCCTATCAGGGCATCAAGGACATCAAGCTTTCCAATTGCTATGCCGATCCTTCCATGATACGCGAAGCACTTGCCTATCAGATACTTAATAACTATATGATCAGCCCGAGGGCCAATTTCGCAAAAGTGTACATCAACGGCCGCTACATGGGGGTTTATACCAACACCGAAAGCATCGGCAAATCGTTCTGCAACAACAATTTCGGTATTTCCAACCAGACCTTTTTCAAATGCAATCCTATCAATCTGCCATCTCCGCTCACAAAAAGCAATCTACGATACCTTTCGGCCGATAGTTCAGCCTATTTTCCGATGTACGAACTGAAGTCGGACAAGGGCTGGAACGAACTCGTCTCGCTTTGCAATGTGCTCACTAATCAACCTTCCCAGGCCGCTGAACTGATGGATATGGATCGTGCAGCCTGGATGTTGGCGTTCAATAACGTATTGGTTAATCTGGACAGTTACTCGGGAGTATTTGCTCAAAATCACTATATATACAAGGATGCTTCGGGGAGGTTTAGTCCGATCGTCTGGGATCTCAATATGGCTTTTGGGGGCTTCCCCTTTGCAGGCAGCGGCGCCAGCAGTATGGGGGCTTTGAGTGTTAGTCAGATGCAACAGATGCCACCAACACTACATGCCACCGACAACTACTGGCCGCTGATCCGCGCGATGATGAACAACGACTCGCTCCGTCGCATCTATTATGCGCACATGCGCACCATAGTAAGGGATTTCTTTCTCAACAGCGCCTACCTGACCTTGGCTCAGGACTGGCAAAACACGGTCGCAGAAGCTGCTTTGGCCGACACCAATAAATTCTTTACCAACGAACAATTTCTCAATGGATTAACACAAGATTACCCTATTGCCAATTATACAGTTCCGGGCCTTGCCAACCTGATGCAGGCCAGGGTTAATTATTTGAATGCACATACCGAGTTTGCGTTGCAGGCACCACAAATTACCTCTGTTGGCCCGGCCAATCCAAATCCTCAGCTTTACCAGCAAATTACCTTCAGGGCAACAGTCAGCGGTGCAAGCAAGGTCTTTATTGCCTATCGCAGACAAAGTTTTGGTCAGTTTGAGCCGCTCGAGCTTTTCGACGATGGCCTGCACGACGACGGCGCAGCCGGCGATGGCGTTTACGCCAATCAGCTTCAGCTTACTACCTCTGTTACATGGTATTACATCCACGCCAACAACGCCCTTGCAACAGCGCTCTATCCCGAACGTGCACAGCATGTGCTTCTGAGTGTAACGGCTTCCAGTCCGCCAGTTATGCCTGGCCAGCTGGCCATCAACGAGTTTTTGGCTAAAAACGACAACGGCGTGACCAACGAATATGGGGAAAAGGCCGACTGGATTGAACTGATCAACAGTACTTCCGAAACGCTTGTGCTAACAGGCCTGTTTATGACCGATAACCCCAACAATCTGCAGAAATGGGCTTTTCCGGCCAATGCCACTATTCCTGTTGGAGGACTTTTGATCGTCTGGGCCGACGAACGACCCGACACCCCCGGGAATATCCACTGCAACTTTAAACTTTCTGCTGACGGAGAGCACATTTACATCAGCCGGCAGGACGGAACCTTAATTGACTATATCTCCTTTGGCCCCCAGGCCGGCGACATTTCCAC
>DAIOUP010000220.1:0-4556 GCA_036759465.1 Bacteroidales bacterium | reverse complement strand
CCCGGAAGTGAAGAAACTCCGCTGATTTGAACTTCCGATGCCTTCAGGCTGAGCAACGGAATAAAAAGCAACAACAGCAGAAACCTTGGCATGACAACTTTTCGTACTAACGATGCCTATTGGCCTAAATTGTGAGATCGAGACCGGGTGGCAGGAACCGGCTCACATCGCCTCCGCTGCGGAACACATCGCGTATGATGCTCGAGGTAACCGGGGTCAACTCCGGTGAAGTGAGGATAAAGATAGTTTCAATATTTGCGTCGAGCATCCGATTTACCTGCCCGATACCGCGTTCAAACTCGAAATCGGCCGAAGTGCGCAAGCCCCTGAGGATATAGCTTGCGCCGCGTTTCTGGCAATAATCTACGGTCAGGCCTTCGTAGTAGTCGATCGTTACCTGAGGGTAAGGCGCAAAAACTTGTTTCAGCCAATCGAGGCGCTTTTCGAGTGGAAAAAAGTAATGCTTGTGTGCATTCTGACCGATGGCAACCACAAGTTCGTCGAAGAGCGGCAAAGCGCGTTGCACCAAACTATAATGTCCGAGGGTAACGGGATCGAAGGAGCCAGGAAACACGGCAATTTTTTTCATTGGGCTGCATATTAACGGCCAAAGATAAGGCAAAGACAGTCTTTTGCTCAAGTATCCGGTGTTGCGGATTAGATATGGGAAAGAATCACAGGCGTAAGCACTTCTTTAAGCGATCGATAGGTTCGGTTCAAATAAGTCTCAATCTCCTCTGGCCCTGCCCAAATAAGTTCGGTTATGCCTTCTTCCGTTTGAGGAAGCAGTGGCTGCCCATCGCCAGCCGACATCAAAAACCATTGTGTTCGCTTGAGGTGCCAAACCTCATCCTGTCTGTATGCATGCCAGGTTTCTGGAGCCTCATCAAGAATAATTAAGTTTTTGATTCCCGTTTCTTCCGACACCTCGCGTAGTGCGCCTTCCGCGAAGGATTCACCGGGGTCGAGTTGGCCCTTTGGAAAGTCGGGAATGCCGTGACGAATCATGACAAGCAACCTTCGCACGTTGTCGAAAACCAATCCACCTGCAGCCTCATGAACCTTGCAATCCGGGAAATGCCTTCTGAAAAAAGCATCTGGTCCCTCTTTGCAATGAAAGTGAAGATCGGCTTTGGAAGTGCTTGCCGGAAAGCATTCGATCTCGGGCAGCTGAAGCGCTCTGTTGAAAACAGGGACGTCGGCCGCATGATTATGATGCAGATGAAGACAGCATTGCCCGATAAAAACTTTATAAATTTGGGGCATGAAACAAACCGAACCCAACTCCGACATTCTTGCTGGATTTTTGTTGCAAATAAAGGCAATAAAACTCAGTCCGTCCAGCCCCTTCACATGGGCTTCGGGCCTGAAAAGCCCCATTTACTGCGACAACCGCATCACCCTATCCTACCCCACCATTCGCACCCACATACGAATAGAATTTGTAAGGCTCATCACCGAACAATTCGGCAAGCCAGACCTCATTGCAGGTGTTGCCACGGGGGGAATCGCTCAGGGAGCGCTTGTGGCACAGGAACTTGGACTGCCGTTTGCTTACGTCAGGCCCGAAAAAAAAGGTCATGGATTGGAAAACCAGATTGAAGGGGTGGTGAATGCCGGTCAAACCGTTGTGGTGGTTGAGGATCTGATTTCTACCGGCGGCAGCAGTCTGAAAGCCGTCAAAGCATTAAGAGAAGCGGGAGCCGATGTGAAAGGGATGCTGGCTATTTTTACCTACAACCTCAGCAATGCACGCGATAATTTTAAAACCGACGGTTGCCCGCTAATTACGCTCACCAACTTCGACACTTTGATCGCTAAGGCCTTGAATGACAATTACATCAACGAAGAGGACTACGCCTCGCTCATTGATTGGAAAAAAGATCCGCAAGCCTGGAGCGAAAACAGATAACAAAAACACAAGCAAAAACCACCTGATAACATGACCTTTACCAGCGAGTGGACGCCCATCTCAGCCCCTGCCGACAAAGTATTTGCCAAGGCCACCAATCTTGATAAACTTGCTGAGGTAATGCCCGAACAAATCGTGAACTGGAAGTCGGAAGCTGACCGCTGTTCGTTTACTATCAAGGGAATGACGAGCCTCAGCCTCCGCGTTGATGAAAAAAAAGCACCGCATTTCATGCGTCTGATTCCCGAAGGCAAATCACCGGTGGAATTCGAATTGTTGTTTCACCTCAAAGAAACCGGCGAAGATTCATCCAGTGCCATGGTCGAAATTGCGGCCGACCTCAACCCAATGCTGGCCATGATGGCCAAGCGACCGCTCCAGAATCTGGTTGACACCATCGCCTCGAAATTGAGAAGCTGGAGCTACTGAAGCATCTTTATTTCCGACATATCGTAAGCGCTGATCGTTCCATCGCGATGCATCAGTCGCAGCCTGCCGTATTCATCCACGCCTTTTATCACGCATGATGTGATCATGCCAGCCACCGAAAAAACACGCTTCTGACCCAGCCCTAATAGATGCAATCGATATTCTTCATTCAGCGCATCGATATTTCCTCGGTCAAGAAGTCTTAGGTGTTCCCGAATCAATTCCAGCAAACTTCGCAATAGCATCATGCGGTCATATTCCAGGCCGCTCAGCATTCGCATCGAGACAGGATTGGGCAGTTCGGACGGGAATTCTGGTTCATTCACATTAAGCCCCAGACTAACAATCGATTGGGTAATCATATTACCCGAAATTGTATTGCTCACCAGCAATCCTGCCAGTTTTCGATCTCCCGACCAGATATCGTTTGGCCATTTTATTCTGACCTCGGGTATTTTATGTTGATTCAGCATTTTAACTACAGCCATCGACACAGCCACCGATATGCCAAATTGTCGCGAAGCAGACAAAGCGGCCGGACACCAGCAAAGGCTCATCAAAATGTTTTGTCCGTAATTGCTATGCCAGCTATTCGATCCCTGTCCCCTGCCGCCCGTTTGAAAATCAGCCGACAACACCCTGCCGCACACCAGCTCACCGCGTTCGGTCATCTGCTGCATCATTGCGTGCGTTGAGTCGACCACCTCCAGATGCAATACCTCATCAAACATTGCAGCAAAATTATACAGCGCAAAGTTACGGAACAGCAACAAAGACAAAGAAATAAGCTATCGGGTGAGCATGAAGGTTTAAAGTTTTGATTTTGAAGTGCCAAGGTCAAAACATCAGGATTTCGACCAAAGAATCCTTATTTTTGCAAACCGCGTAATGCGGAAGATAACCGAACATTCAGCGTAAATCGTTTGTTTGAGGAGCAATATGCCCAAAGGAAAACGCATCAAAAACAACAATTCACTGCCCCTGCTCGACGCAGTTATTGCTGCTCTTCAGGACAAGAAAGGCAAAAACATCGTGAGTCTGGACCTTAGAAAAACCCATTCTTCTGTAACTGACTTTTTTGTAATCTGCCATGGCACTTCTAAAACACAAGTGGATGCCCTGGCTGGCGAAGTCCTCGAAAAAGCGCTTGTTGCGGCAGGCACAAAACCATACAACAAAGAAGGTTTCGAAAATTCGGAATGGATTTTGATAGACTTTGTAGATATCGTTGTTCATGTTTTCCTTGAGCAGACCCGTCAGTTCTACCAGCTTGAAAAGCTGTGGGCCGACGCCGAGCGCAGCGAGCATTCCTATCTGGAATAAACTCCGGTAGGCGCTTAACGATTTACACACCTGATAACTATCTCAGATGAGCGAAGAAAAAAATAATAAACAGCCCAAAAAACCCCTCTCACGCCAAGGAGGTGATAAACCCAAATTTAATTTTTACTGGATTTATGGCTTGTTGGCCGTAGTATTCCTTCTTATTCAGTTTTACAACTGGGAGCCCGGCCCGCAGCAAATCAACAAAGGCGAGCTTCTGCGTATGCTTCAAAACGGCGATGTTCAACGCATCGACCTGGTAAACAGGGAAGTAGCCGAGATCTACGTAAAGCCTGATAAAATCGATCTGTATTTGCCAAAAGACGATAAAGGGAAGACCGAACAACGTGTCTTCGCCCCAAATAAGCCGCAATTCACTTATCAGATTGGCGAAGTAGGGGCTTTCGAAAAGGATGTGGCGCAGGCCCAGGAAGGACAGGATTCGGAAATCTTTGTCAATAATATCAATCGTCGCAACTGGACAATGGAAATCCTTGGATGGATCTTTCCGCTGCTGCTGCTTGTTGGCGTTTGGTTTTTCATTATGCGCATGATGAGCCGGGGTGCCGGCGGTGCCGGCGGTCAGATTTTCAATATCGGAAAATCAAAAGCACAGCTTTTCGACAAGAATACCATGGTCAATGTCACTTTCAAAGACGTGGCCGGCCTCGACGAAGCCAAGGTTGAGATCATGGAAATTGTCGACTTCCTCCGCAATCCCGACAAATACACCAAGCTTGGCGGCAAGATTCCAAAAGGCGTCTTGCTCGTTGGTCCTCCCGGCACGGGTAAAACCCTGCTGGCCAAATCGGTGGCCGGTGAAGCCCATGTGCCGTTCTTTTCCATATCAGGCTCCGATTTCGTGGAGATGTTTGTGGGCGTAGGTGCATCT
>DAIOUP010000219.1:0-4587 GCA_036759465.1 Bacteroidales bacterium | reverse complement strand
GAATGGCGACGACTACACCGCTTTTGCCACGCAGGTGCTCTCCGACGCCTATGATCCCGGAAAAGATGGCGGCTGCTGCATTCCTGGCTTAAGCTGCAACACTAATTCCTCGCTGACGTCGTAGTAAAAAAAGTGAGCATCCACGGTAGCATCAATGATGTTGAGCGCATACCAAACCCCTAAAAGCAAAAAGCTCACCTCCATATTGCGACGGTAATAGTCGCGGATAGAGATGATATCGTTAGGTTGGTATTTAATGTACTTGTTGTCCGTTGGATAAGTCTCATTATTAGTTACATAAACAAAAGCCTCGCGGGCCTCGCGATACTCTGCGCGGTTAAGGATACCGGCATAGGTAAATGCCCCGATACCGGCATACACAATGGGCACTTTCCAGTATTTACGGTTGTAGATTTGGCCAAGGCCAGGCAAGGCTGCCGAATAGACAGAGGCTTTGTGGGGAGAGTGTTTTTTGGCCTCGGCAATAGTGTCTGTGCCAGGCTGTTGTGCCCTCAGCGGTGTAATAGCCAGCAGCAAAAGCAAGGCCAGCCAGAGCTTCCTATTCATTCGATTGCAGGGCATTCAGCCTGCCGAGCAGCTTCTCGAGCTGGCCGTCGTTGTCGAAAGCAATGCTCAAAATACCTTTTCCTTTTGGATTACGCTTTATGTCCACCCTGGCACCCAAACTTTTCCCGATGGCCGAAGCCTGTTCTTTATAGGCTGCCGGAACTACCTGCAAGGGTTCTTTGGCCTTTTTTCCCTGTGGAGTACTCAGATCTCGAACCAATTTTTCGACCTGCCTTACATTGAGCTCCTTTTCGATGATTTGTTGCAGGATAAGCAGTTGCTTGACAGGGTCTTCCACATTGATGATGGCGCGGGCGTGACCCATGGAAATATGTCCGTCGCGCAGGGCAATCTGTACTTCGGGAGGCAATTTGAGCAAGCGCAGGAAATTGGCAATGGTGGTTCTGCCTTTACCAACCTTTTCGCTGAGCTGCTCCTGAGTGATCTGGCATTCCTCCATCAGTCGCTGGTAGCTGATAGCCACCTCAATCGCATTGAGGTTTTCGCGGTGAATGTTTTCGATGAGGGCCATTTCGAGCATTTGCTCGTCGTTGGCCACCCTTATAAAGACAGGAATGGTGCTGAGTCCGGCCATCTTCGAGGCGCGTAGCCTGCGCTCGCCGCTGATGAGCTGGTACTTGTCGAAACCAAGCTTTCTGACAGTAACAGGTTGTATTACACCCTGTGCCTTGATGGATGCCGCCAGTTCGCGCAACGACATATCGTCGAACTCGGTGCGCGGCTGAAACGGATTGGTTTCTATTTTCTCAATATCGATTTCTGCAGTGGCCCCAACTACATAGTTGCCGGCGATATCATCGGACGTGATGTCGGTTTCGGGGCTTTGCAGAATGGCCTCGAGGCCGCGGCCCAGCCCTCTTTTTTTAGTTTTGTCTGCACTCACTTGCTTTCCTCCTCAGTTTTGGTTACCAGTTTATTCTTTACGAGAATTTCTCTGGCAAGGTTCAGATAATTTATGGCGCCGGCGCTTGCGGCATCGTGCATAATGATGGTTTCGCCATAGCTTGGGGCTTCGCTGAGCCTCGTGTTGCGGGTGATGATGGTATCGAAAACCAATTGCTGAAAGTGGGTTTTCACCTCATCTACTACCTGTTTCGAAAGTCGCAGACGCGCGTCGAACATGGTGAGCAGGATGCCTTCGATGTCGAGTTGCGGATTAAGGCGCGACTGAACGATTTTAATAGTATTGAGCAGCTTACCCAGGCCTTCGAGGGCAAAATACTCGCATTGCACGGGAACGATGACCGAATCGGAAGCGGTTAATGCATTCACTGTAATCAGTCCGAGCGAGGGCGAGCAGTCGATAAGTATAAAGTCGTAATCGCTTTTTACCTTTTCGACTACCTGCTTCATCATCCTCTCACGGTTTGAGAGGTTGATCATTTCGATTTCAGCACCTACAAGGTCAATGTGGGCAGGCAAAAGTTCAAGATTGGGCGTAGTGGTTTTCAATATGGCCTGGGCGGGCTCAACGCCGTCCATGATACACTCGTAAATGCTGTTCTCAATCTCCTTTGGGTCGTAACCGAGCCCCGAGGTGGCGTTGGCCTGCGGGTCAGCGTCCACGATCAGGGTCTTGAATTCCAAAACTGCAAAACTGGCTGCAAGGTTAATGGCTGTGGTAGTTTTGCCCACTCCTCCCTTTTGGTTAGCTATAGCTATGGTTTTGCCCATAATGTTGTGCTTCAGCGTATTAAATTAGAATCGTATCAATTATAACAGCCGCAAAGTTACGGGTTTTGGACATGCCTGCTGTGCCCTGTGTCAAAATGCGGGGGGCGTTTGAAAAGTATTTACACAAACGCTCTGTCTGCATTGCCTATTGTGGCAATGAGAAAATCATAGGTCCTCGAAGTCAATCTCGTTCTGCTCGGCGTCGTAGTTTTCAGGAAGTTCGCCTGTCTCGATAAAACGTACGCTTTCATCCAAGCCAAGCATAAATTTCTCGAAGTCTTCGCGATACAGGAAAATCTTGTGCTTCTCGTAGAAATACTTTCCCTGCTCGTTGCTAAATCTTCGCTTGCTCTCGGTGATGGTAATGTATTTGTCTTCGCCGCGGGTAAGCTTGACGTCAAAAAAATAGGTACGCTTTCCGGCCCTCACTGCACGCGAAAAAACGCCATCCCTGTTGTCGTGCCTGTAATCAGCATCCATTTGCTTTCAGTTTTCCTGTGCGATAATCCTGAAACAAAAGTAAAAAATCTTCCTTATCCATTGTCGCCTTTACAAAAATGCCATCGACAAGCAAAAAATTAATGTCCGCATGGCGTAATACTCATTTTACAGTGCGGGCCTTATCTGGATTCATTCTAAAATTGCCTATTTTTGCAGCCTCATTTTGAACAAAAGGACCGCATTTACCTTTTGCATGAATAAAACACTGCTTTATGGCAACTTTTGAAATAGTAATGCCCAAAATGGGCGAAAGCGTTATTGAAGCCACCATCACCAAATGGCTGAAACAACCCGGCGATATGGTATCTGAAGACGACCCGATTGTCGAAATTGCAACCGACAAGGTGGACTCCGAGATCCCCTCGCCTGTAGAAGGGAAAATTGTCAAGTTATTATATAAGGAGGGTGATGTGGTGGCTGTGGGCTTACCTATCGCCGTTATTTCGCTCGACGGAGAGGAAGTGGTTGCCCAGGAAACTTTATCGGCAGCCGTTGAAGAAAAAGTACCGGGCACCGAACTGCTTGCCGAAGCTCCGGCCGAAAGCAATGCTCCGGCACCGGTTAGTACGCCAGGCAGGTTTTATTCGCCGCTGGTAAAAAGCATCGCCAAGGCCGAAAACATTAGCCAGCAGGAACTCGATACCATTCCGGGCTCAGGCAAGGACGGCCGTGTAACTAAAGAAGACATATTTAATTATCTGAATAACAGGACTCAGCAGCCAAAAGCCGCCCCTGTTGCAGCACCCGCACCGCAAGCACAGGCCCCAGCCAAGGCCGTGGCAAAGGTGGAAGCACCTAAAGTTTATAGCGAAGCCGGCGATCAGATTGTGGAAATGGACCGCATGCGCCGCATCATTGCCGATCATATGGTGATGTCGAAGCAAGTGTCGCCGCACGTTACCAGCTTCATCGATGTGGATGTTACCAACATCGTCAACTGGCGCAACAAGGTGAAAGACAGCTTCCAGAAACGCGAAGGCGAAAAAATCACCTTTACGCCCATTTTCTTCGAAGCTGCTGCTAAAGCACTCAAGGAATTTCCGCAAATCAACGCCTCAGTTGACGGGTATAACATCATCCTGCGGAAAAACATCAATATCGGCATGGCTACTGCCCTGCCCAACGGCAACCTCATCGTCCCCGTTATCAAAAATGTTGACGAGAAAAGCTTGCTGGGTATCACTAAGGCGGTGAACGATCTGGCCAACCGTGCCAGGGCCAACAAACTACAACCCGATGAAATTCAGGGCGGTACATTCACCATCACCAATTTCGGCTCGTTCGACAGCATCACCGGTACACCTATTATCAATCAGCCACAGGTGGCCATCCTTGCGGTGGGCGCCATACGCAAACAGCCTGCGGTAATCGAAACCGAATATGGCGATGTGATTGCTATCCGTCATATCATGATCCTTGCCCTTGCCTATGACCATCGCATCGTCGACGGCGCATTGGGCGGCATGTACCTCAAGAAAATGAAACAATTGCTGGAAGGCTTCAATCCCGACCGCGAAATATAATGTATATAAATCAACGAAAACAGGGTTGGCCTGCGGCTGACCCTGTTTTTTTTCCAATATCATCCCCATGCAGCTCAACCTCAAACGTCCGATCGCCTTTTTCGACCTGGAAACCACAGGGCTCAACATTATAAACGACCGCATCATCGAAATCAGCATACTTAAGGTTCACCCTGACGGGCGGGAAGAGCAGAAAAGCTGGAGGGTAAACCCCGGAATGCCCATTCCACAGGCTTCCACTGTGTTTCACGGCATCACCGACGATCAGGTGCAACATCTGCCGGTTTTCAGTGCTATAGCC
>DAIOUP010000218.1:0-4598 GCA_036759465.1 Bacteroidales bacterium | reverse complement strand
CTCAAACTGCTTGCGCCTGAACTGCGCGACGGTTGTACGCTTGTCCTGTTCGGCGACGAGCAACAGATTTCTTCCGGCATTTCGGATATGCCTCCACACAAGGGCAGCATCGAAATCGTGCATTGCCCCGAGGTGATTACCATGGCCGACAAGCCCATAAAAGCTTTCAAAGCCAAAACCCAATCGGGCATTGTTAAGGGCTTCGAATGGCTGAAAAGCGGCAAAATCGACGTTTTCGCGAGTGCTGGCAATAGCGGCGCCATGTTTGTTGGCGCCACAAGTGTCATGGGTACCATACCGGGCATTATCCGTCCGGCAAGCCTTGTACCCCTACCCAAACTCAACGACACCTATAAAATCATACTTGATGTCGGCACCAATCCCGATGCCCGGGCCGATGTGTTGTATCAATATGGTTTTCTGGGTTCGATTTATGCATCTGTTGTTATGGGCATCGAAAAGCCAAGGGTTGCACTGCTCAACATCGGCGAGGAAGAAAAAAAAGGCAACCTTTTGGTGCAATCGGCATACCAGATGATGAAGGACACCTCCGACTTCAACTTTGTGGGCAATGTTGAAGGACGCGACCTTTTTAACGACAAGGCCGATGTGGTAGTTTGCGATGGATTTACAGGCAATATTGTTATCAAACAGCTTCAGGCCATCTACCGCATCATGGAGAAAAAGGGATTGCTCGACGATTACTTCTCAAGGTTTAATTACGAGAACTACGGCGGAACGCCCATCATCGGTATAAATGGCAATGTAATAATCGGCCACGGCATCAGCAGTCCGCTTGCCATCAAGAATATGATGTTGCTGGGAAGGGAAGTGGCTGAGTCGCATCTTGATGAAAAAATAAAGGATGCCATGGAGAATTTTGGCATCCAGAAGTTTGAATGGACAACTTTTTGACGATGGAGAAGAAGATATACGCAGCCATAACGGGTATTCATGCATGGGTACCGGACGACCTCCTGACGAATGCCGACCTTGAAAAAATGGTTGACACCTCCGACGAATGGATAATTACCCGTACCGGAATCAGGGAAAGACATATTCTGAAAGGAGAAGGGCAGGGCACTTCGGTTATCGGAACAGCCGCTGTAAAAGGCTTGCTCGAAAAAACCGGTACAAAGCCCGAAGAGGTTGATATGTTGATTTGCGCCACGGTTACGCCAGATATGTTATTTCCGGCCACGGCCAATATTATCAGCCATAATTGCGGCATTAAAAACGCTTTCAGCTACGACCTCAACGCTGCCTGCTCCGGGTTTATCTATGCACTTGTTACCGCTTCTAAGTTCATAGAGAGCGGTTTATACAAGAAGGTTGTCGTTGTGGGGGCAGATAAAATGTCATCTATAGTCGATTATACCGATCGCGCTACCTGCGTAATTTTTGGCGATGGCGGTGGAGCTGTCCTTCTCGAGCCTTCAAAAGAACCGTTTGGGGTGATGGACGCCATCCTGCAATCCGACGGATCGGGAATGACCCATCTGCACATGAAGGCCGGAGGATCGGTAAAACCACCTTCACACAGCACCATCGATGCCCGTGAGCATTATGTATATCAGGAGGGTCAGGCGGTATTCAAATTTGCCGTAACCAATATGGCTGATGTGGCTGCTGCCGTTGTTGAACGCAACAATCTACCGGCCGACGATATTGCCTGGCTGGTGCCTCATCAGGCCAATCTCCGTATCATCGATGCTACCGCGCGCAGGGTAGGGCTGCCACCCGAGAAGGTGATGGTCAACATTGAGCGGTATGGCAATACGACCAATGGTACCATTCCGATTTGCCTCTACGAATGGGAAAATAAGCTTCGCAAAGGCGACAATGTAATTCTTGCAGCCTTTGGCGGTGGGTTTACCTGGGGCTCTGTCTGGATTAAATGGGCCTACGATCCCAAATAAGCCCAAACGAAAAAGAAAAACTTTTAAGCCTCCCGAAATAAAGGAGGCTTTTTCTTTTTATTGATCATGGCCCTAAGAGTGCTAATTTTGATAAGTCCGAAGAGGATAACCTTTTTGGAATTTGTTTTTTAAAACCAATATGCTGGATCAGGTGGAACAATTGCCGCAGAAATATTGCTATCCCTATCCGAGGCCTGCCGTAACGGTGGATGCTGTGATATTTTGTCATGTAGATGATGGCGTAAAAGTGCTGCTCATTCGCCGCAGAAATCCGCCCTTTGCAGGCAGCTGGGCTTTCCCGGGCGGTTTTGTGGATGAAAATGAAACGCTTGAGCAGGCTGTGATCCGTGAGACTTTTGAAGAGGCCGGCGTTTCAATACTCAATTTCAAGCAATTCAAGACTTATAGCGATCCGCAACGCGATCCTCGCCACCGAACCATTACGATCGTTTTTATTGCTTTTTCTGAGAACGAACTACAAATGAAATCGGGTGATGATGCTGCGGAAGCCGAATGGTTTAGCCTGAAAAAGCTCCCCGAAATGGCCTTCGATCATGGAGTGATTTTGAAGGAAATCATCAACGAACTTAAATTGCAGGACTGATGTGCGGCAGGTTTCAACTTTCTGTTAGAGGTAAGGAAATCTCGGAGCGGTTCCTCACCGAGCTTTTCGACGAGCTTCACCGTCCTCCGGCCGAGGGGGCAAAACCGCCGCTTGGTTTCAATTGTGCTCCCATGCAGTGGCTGCCGGTGATTACCAATGTTGAGCCGCATAAAATCAGTCATTTACGTTGGGGTCTTGTGCCTTCATGGGCAAAAGATGCTTCCGCTGCCGCAAAAATGATAAACAGCAGAGCCGAAACCGTCCGTGAAAAATCATCATTCAGAAAGGCCTTTGCCAGCCGACGCTGTGTGGTGCCTTCCAACGGTTTCTATGAATGGAAGAAGGAGACCGGCCAGCCTTACCGCATTTTCCTGCGAAACGAAAAGTTGTTTGCCATGGCCGGATTATGGGAGCAATGGATTTCACCCTCAGGCGAAATCATCCGTACCTTTTCCATCCTCACTACCGAAGCCAACGGGCTAATGAGAGGCGTTCATCACCGCATGCCCGTGATTTTGCCGCGCGAAAAGGAACAAATCTGGCTGAAGTCGTCTGATGAAAATGAGCTCGAGGTGTTGTTAAGGCCTTATCCTGAAAACGAAATGGATATGTACCCCATTTCACGGGCGGTCAACAATGTCCGTAACGACGACGAAAGGCTCATTCATCCTGAGCTGCCCGCCTCAACGCTTTTCGATTAGGCATACTGTCAACAGTGATCAGTAGCCCTCAATCACCGTCTTAACAGCTTAAGCGTCTGCACTTTTCTGTTGCCCGACAAACGTACAAGGTAAAGGCCGGGCTGAAGGTGTCCGGTTTCGAGCCTTAAGGTGTTTTTTCCGGTTTCGCTTTGAGGTTGCGACTGCCACAACAGCTGTCCTGCAGGGTTGATCACTTCCACTACAACCAATTCGCCTGCATTGAGGTAAAAGGAGATCTGTGCGTCATGGGTTGCGGGATTTGGACTCAGTGATGCGAAATATGGATTTGGATCGTTCTCTTTGATATCAAGCACTTTGTCCACCCGAAGTTTCAGGCTTACCGGCAAATGATCGGAGAAGTTGAACAAGGCGTTGGCAACTTCGGCCGGAACTGAAAGATTTTGTGGTGCGGCATTCACGGCATTGTTGAAGCGCTGACCATCCTGACCCACCGCCCTGTAGGAGTTCTGAATGTAGCGCACTTTTTTGGTGCCAAAACGTATTTCGTCCGAAATCAGGATGAAGTCGAAACGGTCGTCGAGGCCTCCGCCCGATTTGCAATCGCCTGAGCTTAGGTTTGTGCTTTGGGTATGCACAGGGGCGTAAAACGAATTATTGCTCCAGCTGCCCATCTGGCCAATCGGATCGAGGAAACGGGCCTGAACGTTGCTATAATTGATCATTGTTTGAAAAGCCGGCTCGGTATCGGTGTAGAGGTTGAAATCGCCCATGAACATTACGTTCGAAGTGGCAAAGCGTGTTTCGACAAACCGCATCACGTTTTCGGCCATAATTTTACGCGAATTGGCGTCGGAAGTGGTGTTGCCCGCCTTGAGGTGGGCCACAATGCATACGATGAAAGCTGTATCGCCCTGGGCGAGATCGTTCGATTTGTAATAAAGCTCGTAGACATCGACATCGCGCAGTACGTTTTGAGCGGTGTACTGGGCCTTTAATGCAAGCTTTCGGTTATCGTAGAAGATCATGTTCACGATGTTCGAACCGGCGGTATTGCGCAGCTGAGCCTTGCTGTAACGGCTGCCTCCACTGGCATTCAGCACGTTGTTGAGCAGGTGTTCGTGCACAGGGCCGTCTTTCGACAGTTCGTTAACAGTGAAGATGTCCGGATTGACGTGGTTGAGAATGGTGCGCAGATGAGGGTCTTTCATCTGCAGGCTATTGTTGCTGTTGTTGCAAAACCCGGTAACCTCGCCGTAATAAAGGAGGTTGTATTGCATCACTGTTAGTGTATCCTGCGATTTGAGGATTTGTGAGGAAAGCAGTATGGCCAGCAAAAAGTAAAAAGCCCGCATTTGAAATTTTTTTCAAAAGTATGTAATCTCAGTAAAACAGACTTTTGCGGTATCGATACAC
>DAIOUP010000217.1:0-4599 GCA_036759465.1 Bacteroidales bacterium | reverse complement strand
TTCAATATCAAACCAAATGGCTTGCTTACTCCCAGACTTTCAAACCTTAAACCAGGTGATACATTGAGTGTATCGGCGCCCTTTGGGGCCTTTTTGGGCGATCAAAAGCCGTCCTGGTGGATAGCCGCCGGCACAGGCATAGCCCCTTATCGTGCTATGATGCGCGCCGGATTGGGTCATGACAAAATGCTTATTCACGGCGGAAGAACAGCTGATTCGTTTTATTTCGAAAATGAGATGCTCAGTGCTTTTGGGGACCGCTATGTTCGTTGCTGCTCGCAGGAAAGCGGACCGGGATTGTATTCGGGCAGGCTCACCACATGGCTAAAGGAACAGCCGCTTTTCGACCCGACACTCCTCTATTATTTATGTGGCAGTGCCGAAATGGTGGTAGAAGTGCGCGACATTCTCATAAGTAAAGGGGTGCCGATTGAACAAGTGATGTCGGAAATTTATTTTTAGACGAGGAAAATGGAACAGCAAAAACCTGCACTATTCGGCAAAACCGCCGCCGAAATACGCGAAATAGCCGCTCAACTTGGTCTTCCGGCTTTTGCGGCGGGTCAGATTATCGATTGGCTTTATAATAAGCATGTGGACAGCATTGAAAAAATGAGCAATCTGTCCAGGCAGGCGCGTGCACTGCTCAATGAGCACTATGTGCTTGGCAGGAGCAATCCGACATCTGTACAGATTTCGGCCGATGGCACTAAGAAATACCTCTATCGCAGCGGCACCAACCGCTTTGTGGAGGCGGCATACATTCCCGACGAGGATCGTGCAACGCTGTGCGTTTCGTCGCAGGTAGGCTGCAAAATGGGTTGCCTGTTCTGCATGACGGGCAAGCAGGGATTTCAGTCGCAGCTATCGGCGGGCGAGATTCTCAATCAGATCAGCAGTCTGCCCGAGCGCGACAAGCTTACCAACATTGTTTACATGGGCATGGGCGAGCCCCTCGACAATCTGGAAGAAGTGATGCGAAGCCTCGAAATACTGACTGCCGAATGGGGTTTTGGCATGAGTCCGCGCCGCATCACCGTGTCGACCATTGGCATGATTCCGGCGATGAAGCATTTTATCGAACATTCGGAATGCCATCTGGCCATCAGTCTTCATAGTCCTTTTCATGACGAAAGGCGCAAGCTCATGCCCATAGAGAATGTTTACCCAGCCGAGGAGGTTATTGAGGTACTGCGAACCTTCGACTTTGGCCGGCAGCGGCGCATCTCGTTCGAATATATTATGTTCAAAGACCTCAACGACACGCCCCGACACGTGAAAGGACTCACAAAACTGCTCAACGGATTACGCTGTCGTATCAATCTCATACGGTTTCACCCCATTCCCGACACCCCACTGGAAAGCTCTACCGAGCAAACGATTCAGCAGTTCAGGGAGGCTTTGGTGAAAAAGGGCATACGCACCACTTTGCGTGCCTCACGCGGGCAGGACATCTTTGCTGCCTGCGGACTGCTCAGCACCAAGGAATTGGTGAAAGTGCAGGCACCGGATTTTTAACCGGCTACTTTAATTCATGGCCGCGGACAAGATGTTAACTTTGTCTGTTAATTTTAAGCACGAATGGAATTCAAGCTAAACGGTCGCAAGGGCTTTGCCAGCGACAACTGGTCGGGCGTTTCGCCCGAGGTGATGGAGGCGCTTCAGGCAGTCAATCACGCTCACCATCCTGCCTACGGCGAAAACGACCCGCTGCTCGAGCAGGCTCAGGAGCTGTTCAGGCAACATTTCGGGCCAGAAAGTCAAACGTTTTTTGTTTACAACGGCACAGGGGCCAATGTGCTGGCCGTGCAGCAGCTCTTGCGCTCCTGGGAAGCCGTGGTAGCCCCGCACTCGGCCCACTTGAACGAAGACGAAGGCGGTGCACCTGAAAAGTTTACCGGTGGTAAGATCCTCACCGTGCACACCGAAGATGGCAAAATCAGTCCGGCCGATGTGGAACCATTTCTAAACAGTATTGGTTTTCAGCATCATGTGCAGCCGCGCCTGATTAGTATTTCGCAGGCCACCGAAAAGGGAACGCTCTACAGCTGTGAGGAAATTGCCGAACTGGCCCGTTTTGCCCATCAAAACAATATGTATCTGCATGTCGACGGTGCCCGCATTGCCAATGCGGCCGTAGCCATGGATGTGAGCTTCAGGGAAATGATCGTCGATACCGGTGTTGACGTGCTTTCGTTCGGAGGTACCAAAAACGGATTGATGTTCGGCGAAGCTGTGGTATTCCTCAACAAGGAGCTGGCGCGCGGTTTTGAATACAGCCGCAAACAGGGCATGCAACTGGCCAGTAAGATGCGTTTCATTCTGGCGCAATTCATTGTTTACCTGGGCTCCGGCTTATGGAGGCGCAATGCCCAACAGGCCAACAACATGGCCCGTCTGCTTGCCGATTCAATCGTCGCAGTGCCGGGCATCAGTCTGAGCAGGACGGTGCAGGCCAATGGCGTGTTTGCTGTCATGCCCAAGAATCTCATTCCCAGGCTTCAAAAAGAATATTTTTTTCACGTTTGGGACGAAGATACCGGTGAAGTGCGGTTGATGTGTTCGTTTGATACTTCGAGGGAGGATGTTGATGGGTTTGTTAAGGCGGCCAGACGTTTAATGCAAGAGATGGGTAATCGTTAAAATTTCCAGGACTATGGGCTTCAGGGCTGCTTTTGCCTCAACCTTACTGCTCATAACGGTGCTATTGCTGCCGGGCTGTAAGACAGTGAAGAAACTTACGCAGTTCTCATTAAAATTCAACCAAACAATTATCATTCCATCCACGGTTGGTATTAACCTCCCGTTTAACATCAACACGCCGCCCATGGCCACCAATTCGGTGACCGAATTCGAGCGCAACAATACCAATTCAAGTCTTGTAGAGCGTATCGAATTGCGCCAGCTTCGACTTAAGTTGACCGCGCCTTCCAACTCCGACTTCAGTTTTCTCAACTCGGTGAAAATCTTTCTCTCGGCCGACGGATTGCCCGAAACCCTGGTGGCATGGAGAGAAAACATCACGGATAATGTGGGCAAAGAGCTGGATCTGCAAACCACCAATGCCGATTTGAAGGCCTACATCATAAAAGAGCGGATTTCGATGAGAGTGAGCACAGTTACGGACAAGCTCATTGCTTCGGAACACCATATTGACCTTGAGGCTACATTTTTTGTGGATGCAAGGATTTTGGGGCTATAAAATTATTACCTCAACTGACATTGAATTAGACTTATCCCAAAGCTACCTGTCTTTTATTCAAACCTGATTAAAACACAACTTTATGGCTATTCCAACAACCAGAACCAAAGAGCGGGCTTCAGTTAGCATCGATGCTGACAAATGTACCGGGTGCGGCAATTGTGTAGAAGTGTGCAAGGATTTCGGCCTTGAGATACGCGACGAAAAAGCAGTTTTGAGCAAAAACCCATTGTTCGGCTGTATCGCTTGTGGTCATTGCATGGCTGTTTGCCCCACGGGTACAATCACGGTTACAGGTAGATTTCTCAGCCGGGAAGATCTATTCTCGCTGCCTGCCAAAGAAAGTGCTGCTGGCTATTTCGAACTGCTTCATTTGCTTCAGCGTCGTCGCAGCATCAGGGAGTTTGCCGACAGGGAGGTCGAAATGGATGTTGTAAATCAAATCCTTGATGCCGCTGCAACGGCGCCCATGGGTATCCCGCCTTCCGATGTGAATGTCAATGTTTGGAAAGGCAAAGAAAAGGCAAGAGCCTTTGCTGCCGATTTTTCGGCTTACTTAAGCGGAATGAAGTATATGACTTCACCCTTGTTTCTAACACTTATGCGACCTTTCTGGGGAAAGGCCAACGACGAGATGTTTCGCGGCTTTGTCAGTCCCTTGTTCAGGGTATTCACCGAAGAGTTTGCCCACGGAAACAACTATATAAATTACGACGCTCCGCTGTTGATGTATTTTTACGGCTCGCCCTATACCGATCCGGCCGATCCTATTGTGGCCGCCACCTACGCCATGATTGCCGGCGAATCGCTCGGGCTGGGCTCATGCATGCTTGGTGCTGTGCATCCGTTCATTCAAAATGGACCAAAGGCGGCTGCTTTCAGGAAAAAACACCATATCAGGTACAAAAGCAGGGAAGGAATTTTTGTGGCTTTCGGCTACCCTGCAGTCAAATATGGCAAAGGCCTGAAAAGATCATTCGCCTCCGTTAATATTTCTCATTAACTGGCATTAATCATTGAAACAATGATTCTTGGAAACCTCAGCGCAAAATGCACCCTCAGACCTTGGCGCCTCAGCGATCTTGACAGCCTTGTGCACTATGCCAATAATCCGCGTGTGGCGGCCAACCTGACTGATCAGTTTCCAAGCCCTTACAGCCGGGCCGATGGTGAGGCTTTTATCAAATTGGTTTCGAAGGATAATCCAATCCGAGTGATGGCTATCGATGTCGATGGAGAGGCTGTGGGGGCCATAGGTGTTTTTCCGCAAAGCGATGTGCACCGGCTCAATGCCGAGATGGGCTATTGGCTCGCCGAACCTTTTTGGGGCAGGGGGATTGTTACTTTGGCAGTAAACCAGATAGTTGAGTACGCTTTTGCCAATTTTGGGATCAACC
>DAIOUP010000216.1:0-4600 GCA_036759465.1 Bacteroidales bacterium | reverse complement strand
GAGCATGACGGGCGCGCATCCTGATGTAATGGTTGGCACCAAAGGCAAGGTTTGAGAGCCTGAATTCCGTCAGATTTGCCGGAAGCGGGAAGTTTTTCAGGTAAGGACTGTTGAAGCCTTCGCCCTGAAATTTAATAATTGAGCCTGCATTACCCACAATGAACCCTTTTGTTGCATCCATCAGATGAAGGCCGTTCAGGTTTTGGGTTGTTCCGCTGGCAATTACGCTCCAGTCAGTTCCATTAAATTGGATAAGGGTTCCGTTCGAACCGACAATGAAGCCATTGTTCTCGCTGAGCATGCAAACATCCCAAAGGTCGCGGGTTGAGCCTGATGTTTGTTCGGCCCAGCTTTGCCCGTTGAAGTAGAAAATGCGGCCGGCACGTGCCGAGGCCCAGATTCTGTTGGTTGCCAGCGCCCAGATACCAGTGATTTCACGGTTGGCAATGATGCCGTTGGCCCAGCTTGTTCCATTGAAATAGGAGAAGTTACCAGCTGTTCCGGCTACCCAGATATTGTTTTCATTCAGGCCGTGTACGGTATTGATTGTTACAGATGCAGCAATCCCAACACTGACAGGCGACCATGCTGTGCCGTTCCAGCGAAGCACAGTTCCTGAAGCGCCCACAGCATAGCCATTGCTGGCGGAAGTGAAGAATACTCCGTTAAGTGCAACCGTTACCCCGGAAGTTTGTGCTGACCATGTGGCACCATTATAAAAAAGAATAGTACCACCCGCGCCAACTGCCCAGCCATTGTTCGAATCTACGAAGAACACATCATTCAGGTTCTGCGTTGTTCCGCTGGTCATTGGCGACCAGTTGGTTCCGTTGAAGGCGAGTATTACGCCGCCATTGCCTACGGCCCAGGCCTGATTTGCCGAAAGCTCAAAAACATCGTTCAACTGTGCGGTGCTCCCCGATGCCATATTGGCCCATGCGTAAGCCGTATCGATCTGCATCTCATACTGGGTAATACCGGTGAGACCGCTCCAGGTGATCAGAGGATTGGGCATTTGGTTCGATTGATTGGCAGGCGCCGTGATATTTACTGAGTTGGTTACCCTGAATGAGAAAGGCTCTGACCAATCGGAGGTGAGCGTGCCATCTGATGCGCGAACACGCCAATAATAAACCTGATTAAAAAGCAACTGGCTTGTTTCCAGTGCGGTAACTGTAACGGGAGGGAAAGTTATGGCATCCGAAAAGTCGGCATTGCGCGCCAGCTGAACTTCGTAGGTAATTACAAATCCTTGTCCGGTAACGGCATCCCAGTCGAGCAATGCATTGGGCATTTGACCGGTGGCGTTGTTCGCGGGGGCTCTGAGCGCCGGTGTATAAATCCTTGTCTGTGCCGAAAGGCTGGCCGAAAACCAGGAAATCAGTGCGAGAACGAGGTAAATATTTTTCATTTTCGGTTCGTTTTGATGCTTAATCGGTGATTAGTAAACCAGGAATTTGACAGTGGATTTCTGTTGGCCGGCGTCAAGAATCAACATATAAGTCCCACTGCGATAAGCCTGCAGATTCAGTTGGATTTTTTGCGATCCGGGAGCTAATTGCCCGAGGTTTTGTGTCTCCATCAATTGACCTGCACTGTTGAAAATGCTGAGGCGCAGATTTGCTTCTGCAGGAAGTTCGAACTGCAATGTGGAGCTTCCTTTGGCAGGTGTTGGAAATACACTGGCCGGGAAGCTGTTGGTATTGCCTGAAATCAGTTGCTCGCCTACGCCCACGGGTTTGCGGAAGTCGTTGCAACGCATCAGACCACGTCCGAAAGTAGCTGCATAGACAATCCCAAAGTTGTTGGTTCCTGGGAAATGCCTCACTAAAGTGTCAACGTTAATCAGCTGAAGGGTATCTGGTGTTTTGTTGATGGTTTGCTGCTTGAGCTCCATTACTGGTATGTTGGCCAGGTTTTGATCGGCAACCCAAACCGGATTGGCATCGAAAACATTGTTGGTCTGGAAGATGCCCATTTCGGTGCCCACAATGGCCAGTCCGTTGTTCGACATCTCAAGAAGTCCTGAATATACCGGCATCTTTGGCAGATTGCCTTGTTTGCTGGTGAAGGTCGGATTTCCGTCGAGGCCATTTGTGGTGGCAAAAACATAGTGGTTGTTGCCGTAATTGGCAAGGGTAACCATAACGTTGTTCGGATTTTTGGGATCAACCGAAATTGAGGTAATTGCCTGGCTCACAGGTGTCGAGGTTCCGGGAATCAACAACTGCATCTGGCGGGTGGCAATAATGCACTGCGGGCTCGAAACATTTGCCAGTTGTGCATTGAATGCCAGAGCAATATTGGAGATGCGTACCAGACGACCGTCGCGCATGCCAACCCAGACGTGGTTTCCGTCGGCCGAATAGGCAATCGACTGTGGAATACCGACAAATCCTACTGTGGCATTTGAGATTTCGAACCATTCAGGTGTTTTGGTGAAGATTAAAAATTCACGCGTCATCCAGAGTCGGTTGGCTACGGCGATGAAAAGCCTGGTCGATACGGGATCTTTCAGGCGGATGGTGTCGCCCTGGTTGAGCCCTACACCAGCGGGAAGGTTTGTGACAAAGGGATGATCATTGTTGCGGCTGCGTGCTTTAACCTGTGCGCCTGGCGAAAAATTGCGTCTTGCCCTGAATGTAACCGAGTCGCGGCTGTTGTTGTTGGTATAGCTTTCCCAAAGGGCTATCGGTGTGCGGAATGCCTGTGGGTTTCCAAAGCCGGTTGAAAGCAGGAACTGTGATGAGAAAGTAAAGGCCATGTCTTCCGACCTTTGCATACTGCCAGCTGTTGATGAAACAACAATAGCTTTGGGATTGATAGTAGAAACAACGCATGAACCACCAGCGCTTGTTGGAGTGTATAGCTTTTCGCCCTGGCGGACTGTATTTCCCTCACCTGAGATAAAAATTGTTCCCTGATCCTGTGTGCCGCCCAGAACCCTGTTTTCTCCGCCCGAGGGTGCAACAGTGTAAAACTGAGCCGTCATGTAATTGCGATTTCCGTTGGAATAGGTATAAACATCTCCGTTTACCTCTCCCTTGAAAAGACCACCATCGGTTGCAGCAAAAAATACTGTATTGCTTCCTGGTTTAAACACAACCCTTTGTTGTCCGAAATGCACATAAAGCGGACTAAAAAGGCTGCCACCACTCGATGATTTAACATCCCAGGCATACAAGCCGGTTTCGAGAACGCGTCTTCCCTGCCAGAGATTCACGCCGCCGAGTATAATACGATTAGGGTCGTTGGGGAAAACAGTGATATGGTTATTGTATAGTCCCCTTTGGTTGTAGGGATTTACGCTTGTTGTTGCAGGAAGTATTACACTCCAGCTGTCGCCTTTGTCGGCCGAGCGGTAAATGCCCAGCTGAACACCAAATGCATTGATCAGCGAAGCGTACATGATATTGGGATTCGAAGGCGCGATAGCCAGTTCAAGACGGTTTACATCGGCCACGGGTAGGGTGGTTGCCTCGGCTGTGGAACGAAGGACAAATGCCTGTGGGTTGCCGTTTTTGCTGACATACAGCTTGTTGTCAACTGATGCCATTAAAGTTCCGTCGGAGCCTGCCTGAACATCGGTGGCGTTTTGCGAAAGCTCGTTGTTGGCATTGTCTTTGGCCATCTGCCAGGTAGCACCGCCGTCGGTACTGTACCGAAGACCGGCATTGGTAGCGGCGAAGATATGACCGCTGCTGTTTACCGCCAGCTCATTGATGAAAGCCCAGGCTGCGGTGTTGTCGTTTAGCTGAGGCACGGTGGCAGCCAGCTGAACAAAGTTGGTTCCGTTGGTTGATTTCCAGATGCCGCTTCCCATGAGGCCTGTGGTGTAAGCCATGTCGTTGAGACCGGTAAGCAGGTGAGAACCAAAACCATCGCCTGTTCCAACATAGATATCGCCATTGGGAGCCTGAATCATACAGCTAACATTCAGATTCTGGTTGCTAACCGGCTGCCAGGTGACGCCTTCGTTGACGGTTTTCCAAATTCCGCCGCCTGTCGAACCAGCGAATAAAGTGATTTTCTGCGCATCGCGCGAATCGTAAATAATGCCCTTGGTTTTACCGCCAAAGTTGTCTGGCCCGAGCGGTGTCCAGGTCAGGTTTGTCTGATTTTTGAATGAAACCATGCGATTAACCTGATTGGCGGCCTCCAAAACATGGGCCTGATCCACCTTTCCAGTGTGCTGATTGCTGCGGAGCATGTGCAGATAAGCCTCGTCCGTAAGGCGTCCGTTGGTGGGGTTGTTGCCAGTGTTGGGATTGGCAATCAAATAATTCAGACTGAAAATCAAAAGGATACCAGAGAGTAGAAGTCCTTTTCTCATATCATGCAATTTTGTGGGTATTCGTATATGGTTCCTGGTTTAAAACAGTGGCACAAGTTACGCCAAATAATCATTCGGGCAAGCCTGAAAAGCGCAATAATTTTAACAGTAATTAACAGTGCGCTTTTGAGCTATACTTGGTTACCTGACAAATTTAATTTTTAATACTTACTTTCCGTCAACAAAGTCGCGAAAACATTGACTGATGTAATTTGTAAAAGGCTAATATTTCTTTCACTATGATAGGAATATTCCGGACTTAAGAAT
>DAIOUP010000215.1:0-4614 GCA_036759465.1 Bacteroidales bacterium | reverse complement strand
GTTATGAGAAACGCATTGGTGCTTGTGTTGTTGGCAATGGTTTTAGGCCTTGGTGGCTGCACCGAAAAATACAAAAAAGAAATTGAACGCCTGCAGCGCGAAAGCGACAGCCTGAAGGCTCAAACTGCTGAGCGCGATACCGTTACGATGGCCTATGTAAAGGCATTCAATGCCATCCAGCAGAATCTGGATGAGATAAAAATGCGCGAAAGGCTGATCACCGAAATTCAGGAGGCCGATCCCGAAAAACGCAAATCGATGGAAGAGCAGATCAACCGCGACATTGAAGCCATATACGAATTGCTGCTCAAGAACAAAAAAATGGTTGACGACCTTCAGCGCAAGCTGCGCAGTCAGGGTATAAAAAATGCCGAGCTGGAAAAAATGATTACCAATCTGAATACACAGATTGAACTTAAGGACGCTGAAATCACCCGCATGAAGGAGAGTCTTGCGCAGATGAATATTACGGTACGCAACCTCGAAGTTGACCTGCAGACCATGGAAAAACTCAGCGAGCAGCAGACTGCCATGATCAGCCAGCAGGATGCCGAGCTCAACAAGGTATGGTACATTGTTGGCACACGCAAGGTGCTCGAAGAAAAGAAAGTGCTCACCAAGGAAGGCGGCTTCATCGGCATTGGCCGCAGCAGCCGGGTGAGCGAGCAGTTCGACAAGGCAGAATTCACCATGGCCGACCGCCGCGACCTGCTGGCTTTGCCCATCTTCAGCAAAAAATGCAGGCTGGTGAGCGTTCACCCTTCGGGCAGCTATCAACTGGTGGGCGAAAGCCAGGTGGACAGCCTCAAAATCCTGCACCCCGACGACTTTTGGAGTGCCTCGCGCTTTTTGGTGGTGGTAATTGACTGATAAACAATAATATTCACAAAAACCCGCCTGCATCATGGCGGGTTTTTTTATTGGTCATAAGTTGAATCGGATTGTGGCGAGCAGCTGTGCGGGCCGCATTGCAAAGGTGTATTCAAAAACCGTGTAAGCGGAAGCATAAAATTCGACAAAAGACTTCGCATTAAAAATGTTGTTTGCAGCAATTTCAAGTTCCATTCGTTTTGCATTAAGCTTTCGGTTGTATCGCAGGTCGGAAACGAAGGACTCGCCCGAGCCATAGCTGTAAAAGGCATTTGAAAAAACCAGATGGGTGTTTTCGTTGAAAAACAAGTAAATACCAAGCTGGTGTTTCGAGCTTTTGCTGATGTGGGTGTACTGATGCCTTGCACCGGTGAACAGCCACCTCAATTCAGAGCCGTATTCAGCGTGCATCCGGGAGGAAAACCGGGTATTAAACTGTGGATTGATGATAAGATGTGCATTGCTGCTGCGGAAGGCCTGCTCATTGAGCAATTGCTGACGCAGGGACAAGGCAGCTATGGCTTTCAGGCTCAGCGTTGTATTTGCCTTAGAGAGGAAGTAACTGCCATTGTACTGAAGGCTTTGACTGCTTGTGATGACCGGAATCTCAACCGGAACTACCTCTGTTTTCCCGTCTTCATATAATATTGTGCTTAGCAGCCAGGACTGCCGCAAACGGGAATTGACAAAGGCCATCGATTGAAACAAAGAGGTGATCGGGTTTCGGCAGGCAATGCGTCCGGAAAAGGTTTGACCACTGATGAAACCGCCGGCAAACTGGTTTTTGAACAAACGATTGTATTTTGTGAGCACATAGCCTGCAAAGGTTTCGTCGGTTTCAGCAGGCATTTGTATCAGGGCAAAAGAGGCCCCTGCCTGCCAAAATCCACCAAATTGGTATTACAACGAGCATTTTGGTTCGGCGAGCAGCAGCCTGCCTGATTCATTAAAACCCGCATGATATTGATCGGAGGCGTTTTGAAGGTGAAAACTGAGCGGCAACTCAGCCTTAACAATCAGGGACTTGTGCTTGTATTCGATTCCTGTTTTTACATAAGGACGAAAGATAAATATCTGATTATTATTGTGATAATTGGTACCCGGCTGATTCAGCGCATCAGGGGAAATGGTCAGTTGCGTTTTCATGTTGCGGTAGCTGAGCACCAGATCTGCAGAAGGGAATAGGGTGAATCTCTTCCATCTGGTAATCATTCCGGCCGATTGATGGGTGTATAACCGGCTGACGGAGACGGATTGATCGGCCCAGCCGAAGGCATATCCACCGTTGAAGATGTTTTCGAACATTCCGGGCTTAACATTCAGTGCCTCATTGAGATCTTCAAAGATCACCAGCGATTTCAATTCGATCAGTTGGCCGGCATAAGGAAATATTGCACGAAGGTTGTTCGAGAGCGACACCGCAGGCTGATTGAGTCGCTGGTCCGAACGGATCGTCTCAAGGTTCATGCTTGCCTTGGCGTCGCGTTGCCATGCCTCCAGCTGAAGCTTGTTTTCGAAATAATTTTTTTTTGGTGTTGCTGTTCAGGCTGATGGTTGTGCGGTACAGGTTCGTTTTCAGCCTGTTGCTCAGCCTCTCGTTGAATTCGGAAGAATCGACCGGACTGACGATACTGCGTTTTGTTGTGCTGTTCGATTTCCTGTCGTCGAACAACAGATGGGAATTTACGCGCAGGCTCATTGCTTTGTTCAACCTCAGAAGTGCATTCAGGTTGAGCAGATGCGAGCTGTTGAACAAAAAGCGATGTTGCTCGCCCAAAGCAGGTTGCGGTTGCGGAATGGACAGGGTTAAATGCGTTACGGGATACAATGGATTAAGCTGAACATCCTGTAATCGAAGCATTTGAATTTGCTGTGCGATGTCGCGGCCCGCATTGTTCGATTGCAGGGAGGCCAGTGCCTGAAATTGAGTGGTGAAGGCCATGGGCGAAACATCTGCACTCCAGAGCCACTCGTCCCCATAACCTGTGCCCATTTTGGCAATACCGGTATAGGTAGTCTTCTTTTTCAGCCTGAGGTTGAGCGAAGCCTGCTGCGAACTGATACGGTCGCGCAGCATTTCGATTGGCTGATGGTTTTCGAGTATTTCCACCGTTGCAACGGCTTCGTGGGGCAAGCTGCGGCTCACCGGTGCATACCGTCCGTCCATGAGGTCGAGGCCTTCCACGTAAAACTTCTCGATGGGCAGTCCGTTGTAAAGAATCCTGCCCCCTTGTTCCACCTCGATGCCGGGCATTCGGCGGAGCACATCTTCAATGGAGCGATCTGTTCTGCCCGCAAAGGATTGTACCAGATAACCCAGGGTGTCGCCTTTGCGCACTATGGGCGAAGCCCGGACAGTAAAGGTTTCCAGTTGCTTGACATCAGGAATCAGTGTAAAAAGGATTTCCTGTGTTTGATTGCCAATCCTTTTGGTTTGTCTGGCATAGGCCAGCGAACTGAGGCTTACATCAAGGCTGTCGTGCAATGCGTTGAATGAGACTGCAAAGTGCCCCTTGTCGTCGGAAAAAGCATAGGCTATGATGGTCGTCTGCCCGACCGGTGTAATGATGACATTGATGTTGGCTACAGGTTGTTTTTGATCATCCTCAATATATCCGACAATCACAGTTTGAGACCAAAGTGCAGCTGGTCCACAGAAAGCCAGCAAGCAGGCTATTACACCAATTTCGACAATATGCTCACTTTATTTCAATGGGATTATTTCTTCGCTCCATGTTTCGAACCGCTATTTGCTGCGATTGGTTGCCGGCACCTGCCTCGCGTGCTCTGCTAATGATGTCTCGTCTAAGATTTTCCTCTGATTTTAGGTACTTTTCCCTGGTCGTTTTCACATAATCATGTTCTTCAAACTCAATGGGAAGTTTTTCGGATAGTCGTTCGATTGAAATAAGATTAAATTCGTAATGCCCTCTGCTATCTGCCACTTTTACGATTAGCCCCGGCAAACCTCTGAATTTATAGGGACCTTCGTTTATCGGCACTTCCGCAGTGTACCAGGCTGTCCATTGACGTCCACCGTAATGGATGCCTGCCTGGCGTGTATTGTAACCGGCTACCTTTTCCTCGCCGTTTTTCAATTCCCATTGATAGGATGACAAATCTTTTTCATTCAGGAGAAAAGTAGGTATCACTTTATTCGTAAAAGTAATTTTTCCTGAGGGATAGTTTTTGTAGATCGAATAGGTAAACCTCCCCATTTTGTTTTTCAATTTATATTCATCCAGAAAAAAATCCAAACGACCTTCGCGCTCTGCCTGGCGCCCTTGCTGAATGAATAAATAAAAATTCTTTCCTGCAAAAAAACCAGTGTTTTCTCCAATCAGAAGTAACATCTCCTCTTTACGAATAATGTTAAGATTATTGCTGTCTTCTTTGTAACTTAGCTCGTAGGTAATGACGAATGAGGCATTGTCAATAGTTTTTGAAGGGACATCAAAAAAATTGGGCAGATAGATGCATTTGCTGAAAACAAAAATTCGCAAAAAGAAATACTATTTTGCTTGCTAATAACCTGTTCATGATTCTATTTTTTACTAAATATCACGGCTATGATCTGACTTCATAGCCGTGATGAATTTACACCAATCTTAGTTTCCTGTGGATGGCTCACCATCTTCGGGAGGACAATAAATACTATCCCTAATTACATAGTCGTGGGCGTCACACACCAGACACATATGGCCACAAAAATTCATTAATTTGCAATCGGGAGCACCATAAACC
>DAIOUP010000214.1:0-4617 GCA_036759465.1 Bacteroidales bacterium | reverse complement strand
TGGATAAAGTTCCTCCGGACTTTGTTCGTCTTTTTGCCGGATATGACCTGCTTTGCGATCCCAGAGCTTCTTCATCCGTTCGTCAAGTCTGCTGTATTCGGGCTGTGCCGAAACTGTTTCAACGTCTAGAAACAACACCTTGTCTATTTTCAAATCGAGCATTGCTGTTATCCATTTATTAGTTTTGTAAAGGTAACCAAAGCCCACAATGGTGCATCCGAAATTTTTGTTTCCCTTTTTGATGCTTATCGCGCTTTCGTGTGGAAAAGCGGAAGATATTCCTGAAATTCAGATCGATATCCGGCAACCAACGAATGGATTCCTCGTATCGGGCGATACCCTGGCTTTCGTTATCGGTTTGCGTTCCACCTCTGCTGGATTGCTGAAGGTAAGCCTTGTAAACGAAGACGGCGTGAGCATCATAAGTCCCGTAGTTTTTAATGGAATTGCAGGAGATACCTCAATAAGCGGTTATTTTATTATTGATAACCTCGATTATAGCGGAAGTGCCAGCCTTGTCGCGCTGTGTGCGGTAGGCGGATTTCAAACTAAAAAATCAATCAGGGTGTTGCTTTCTTCTGGTACTGCTTATTCCGATGCTTTTTTGCTCTACAGATCTTTCCCATCTGATTTTCGACTTATTCATTTGTTGGCAAGTGGCACCGTAAGGCTTGATATTCAGAATTCCGCATTTAAAGCTCAGGATGCCATTTGGTCGACGCCGGCGCAGACGCTGGCCTTTTTAACTCCCGACCGACGCTCGGTCATTGGTTCAAAGCACCCGTTTATTGCGGCCGAATATACACTTCAGGCCTTATCGAACCCTCACGAAATAGCATGGATAAGCGCCGACGGCAGCCGATTCTGGCTGGCTGAGAAAAGCGGCAATCTGAGGGCGGTGAGGGCCATCGATGGGCAAACGCTTTTTACCATAAATGGCAGCCCCGACAGCCTGCCTTACGCCATCAGTCATAACAACCAGTATAGTTCGGTGGCCTACCTTTCCGGGGCTAACAAACATACGGTCAAGGTGTTTTATCGCCAAACCGGCAAGTTTCATTCGGTTTGGCCATTGACCGGAAGGGTGGTTGATGCTGCGTGGAAGAACGAACATCAGTTGAACATAGCCATTAGAAAATCATCAGGCATTGATCTGTATGAAGTTTCGACCGACCCTCCTTCGTTGAAGTATCTGCGTGGCATGACCGCACTTGAAAATGACAGCCTGTGTTTCGTTTCAGGCGAGGCCGTTTTGCTGCGAACCGGATTTTCCGTAATCAAATTTAAGCTGAGTGGCCAGATGCTCTGGCAAAAACAGTTTACCGGCACTCCGGGTATTATTGCGCTGAAACCTAATTTCTATTGGGTTCGAATTAACAGCTATTTACTGGAAATCAATGCTGCAGGTCAATCTGGTCAGATTGTGGTTTTGCCGGAGAACCCCTTTTCGGGCTACTATTTTTCTGCCATCTTTGCTCCGGTAAAGAATAATTGATGAGAAACATCGAAATCCACAAATCTGCCGATGGCAGTCATACTGTGTGGGACGCCTTGCATGGCGAGCATTTTCATTCCGCTTCGGGAGCCTACGGCGAATCGATGCATGTGTTTATTGAAAATGGACTTAACCACGCCCGTCAAATTTTCGCTAATGAGATTAACATACTGGAAATAGGATTCGGAACGGGGCTCAATGCACTTTTAACATATCTGTATCAGGATCAAATGATTGTACGTTACACTGGAGTGGAAAAATTTCCCTTACCCGAATCTGTCTGGAGTCAATTGGCATATGAGGCCTTTGAGCCTGTTGGCGGGAAAAGTGTTTACAACACGATGATGGCCTGCGAATGGGAAAGGGAGCAACATATTACGCCTTTCTTTCACCTAACGAAGGTTGCGTCGGATATCCATGATTTTGAACCTGATACCAGAAAATATCACCTCATATATTTCGATGCTTTCAGTGCTTCCGTTCAGCCGGAGCTTTGGTCAGCCGAAATGTTTAGGAAGCTCTTTTATGCGTTAAAACCGGAGGGAATTCTGGTCACGTATAGCGCAAAAGGTACGGTGAAGCAGGCTTTGCGTGCGGTAGGTTTTAATGTGGTAAGGTTGCCCGGATTTGCAGGAAAGCGGCATATGCTCAGGGCAGTCAGGTCAATTTAAAACGCTATAAAACAGATGAATAGCATTACGAAAACAATGTATCCGTCAGCCGCTGATGTTGCCTGTAACTAATTTAAACCCATTCTAAATTCTTTCCCTTTGTTGCATGGTTCTGTTTTGCTTGTACTTTTGTTGTGAATCGATTAACAACAAACGCTAAGTAGTTCATTTTAACCAGCAAACACTACTCACTGCATGGAAAACATCGCGAAACTCATTGCGTGGAAATTCGGTAACGACCGCACGCGCCTGATGGACATGCTGATCGAGATTCAGGAAACGGAGGGCTATATCAGCAAGGCCAACGCAAGCGAACTGGCCGGGCTGCTGGGCACATCGCAGTCTGATATCGAGCAGACCATCAGTTTTTACCATTTCCTGAGCATGAAGCCACGGGGCAGGTATTCCATCTACCTGAACAACAGCGTGGTGGCTGAAATGTTTGGTCGTAAGGCCATACGCGAAACATTTGAAAAGGCCGCCGGAATCAGCTTCGGCGAAGTCACTCCTGACGGACTGATCGGCCTTTTTGATACGGCCTGTATTGGTATGAGCGACCAGGAACCGGCTGCCATTATCAATAACAAGGTCTTCACGAGGCTAACACCATTCAGGGCCAAGGAGATCATCCGCTACATCCGTGAGGGACGCTCGCTTAATGAGCTTGTGCACGAAGGCTTCGGCGATGGCAAAAACCAGGACCCCAGGCTGCGTGCTATGGTGTCGAGCAACATCCGCCGCAAAGGCATGGTGCTCTCGGACAACTATCACTACGGCAAAGTGTTGCGCGAAAAACTGCCAACCATGTCGCCTGAAGCGGTAATTGCCGAGGTAAAGCACAGTCATCTGCGGGGCAGGGGAGGCGCAGGTTTCCCAACAGGATTTAAATGGGAGTTTTGCCGCCGTGCCAAAGGACCAAAACACTATGTGGTGTGCAATGCCGACGAGGGCGAACCGGGTACTTTTAAAGACAGGGTAATTCTCACCGAGAAGCCCGAACTTGTTTTTGAAGGCATGGTAGTGGCAGGCTATGCTATTGGCTCCGATCAGGGTATTCTTTACCTCCGCTACGAGTACCGATATATGAAAGACTATCTCGAGGGCGTACTGCAGAATATGCGCAACGAAGGTTTGCTGGGACGTAATATTTGCGGCATCGAAGGCTTCGATTTCGACATCCGGATACAATATGGCGCTGGTGCTTATGTGTGCGGCGAAGAATCGGCCCTGCTCGAATCGCTTGAGGGCAAACGCGGCGAACCCCGCGATAAGCCGCCTTTCCCTGTCGAAAAAGGCTACCTTGATTTGCCTACCATTATTAATAATGTGGAAACTTTCGCCACTGTTGTTCGCATCATTGAAAACGGAGGTGAATGGTTCACACAGTTTGGTACAGAAGATTCCACAGGAACAAAAATCCTCAGCATCTCGGGCGATTGCATGTTCCCCGGTGTATATGAAGTAAACTGGGGTTTTAACGTGAACGATATGCTCGACATGGTTGGCGCTTACGATGTGCAGGCGGTGCAGGTGGGTGGACCATCGGGTACCCTGATCGGAGCAGACGAGTTTTATCGCACATTGGGATACAGCGACCTTTCCACCGGCGGCTCTATGATCATCTTTGGCAAGCAACGCGACCTATTGCGCGAGGTGGTGCTCAATTTCATGGAATTTTTCATCGATGAATCGTGCGGATCGTGTTCCACTTGCCGCAATATGCCTCAGGTGATGCGCAACAAGTTGCATAAGATTCTGGACGGCAGAGGCGTGAAAAAAGACCTCGACGATTTGCGCGAATGGGGCAAGGTGCTCTTGGCCAGCCGCTGCGGTTTAGGTCAGACGGCAGGTAATCCAATTATTTCTAGCCTCAAGAACTTCCCTCACCTTTACGAAAGACTGCTGCAGCGCGATAAGACCTTCGACGAAGGCTTCGACCTCGAAGCATCGGTCAAGGCTGCCAATGCGTATGTGGGCCGCAAGGCTGTATTTCACCATCACGAACATTAACGATAAGACCCATGAGCGAACTTATCAAATTCAGGATCGACGGAACGGAATGCATGGCCGAAAGCGGAACCTACATTGTTGAAGCGGCCAGACAAAACGGCATATACATTCCAACCCTTTGCAATATGCCGGGCGTTAAGCCCAAAGGCGCCTGCCGCATTTGCACCGTACGCATCAACGGCAGGATGATGACCTCGTGCACCACCCCTGTTACCCAGGGTATGGAAATAGAAAGTACTTCTGAGGTAATCAACGAGCTGAGAAAGAGCATAGTAGAATTGCTTTTTGTGAGCGGCAACCACTTTTGTCCGGCATGCGAAAAAAGCGGCAATTGCGAGCTGCAGGCCCTCGGCTATTACTATCAGATGATGGTACCGCGTTATCCCTACGATTTCCCGCAGAAAGGCGTCGACGCTTCGTCGCCCTATATCATCAAAGACC
>DAIOUP010000213.1:0-4624 GCA_036759465.1 Bacteroidales bacterium | reverse complement strand
CTAAGTACCTGTATGTAATATTGTCCTTGTTCAAGCAATTCGCTTTCGGTGAGGCGCCGGCCAATGCGCTGCATTAGCTGGTCGCTGTTGTCGGGTTCCCCGTCGAAGAAACCTTCCACGCCCCAAACCATATTGAGTGTTTGCAGGATATGATGGCAGTTGGAAAAGACCAGCAGCTTCGATTTTGGCCTGTGGCTGGCCAGGCGCATGGCCGAATATCCTGAGTGCGTTACGACCACTATGGCGCCGGCATTGGTCAGACGGGCCATTTCCACAGCATTATACAGCACGGCATCGCTGTCGAAGCGGTCTCCGGTTTTTGGGTGATTGGAGATGTGTGAATGATAAATGGCATCGTAGTCTTCGATCTGGCTGATAATGCTCTGCATGGTGCGGATGGTTTCTACAGGGTATTTTCCCACCGAAGTTTCGCCGCTGAGCATGAGGGCGTCGGCCCCGTCGAGCACCGAATTGGCCACATCGTTTACCTCGGCGCGTGTAGGCCTGATGTTTTCGATCATGGCTTCCATCATCTGCGTTGCCACAATCACAGGCTTACCGGCTTTTTGACAGAGGCGGATGATGTTTTTCTGGATCATTGGCACGGTTTGCATTGGCATCTCGACGCCAAGGTCGCCGCGCGCAATCATCACGGCATCAGAGGCCTCCACAATGGCTTCGATATCGCGCACCGCCTGTGGTTTTTCGATTTTGGCCACAATGCGCGGCTTCACTTCTGTCGGATGGGCATCGATGCGGCTACGCAGGATATGAATATCAATGGCGGAGCGTACAAACGACAGCGCTACCCACTGCACGCCCTGGCTGAGGATAAAATCGAGGTCTTCGATGTCTTTGCGTGTGAGCGAAGGCAGCGAAATAAAGGTGTCGGGAAGGTTGACGCCCTTGCGCGAACGCAACACGCCGCCGTTTACCGATTCGAGCACCACCTGATCATGTTTGTTGGTACTTACCACCTTCAGGGCTATCTTGCCGTCGTCCACAAGTATGGTCTCGCCCGGCCTCACGTCGGCGGCAAAAGTGGCGTAGCTGATGAAAACCTGTCCTTCTTCGCTGTTGTTTTCGCGTGTGGTGAAGCTGATACGCTCACCGGCTTGCAGCGCAACGCCCTCTTCGGGCAGATTGCCCAATCGGATTTTAGGCCCCTGAAGGTCGGCCAGCAAGGCAATGTGTTTGTCGTTTTGGCGGTTATATTCCGTAATAGTTTCAACAACACGGCGGTGCTGATCATAATTGCCATGCGAAAAATTAAGCCGGCAGACGTCCATACCGGCATCGGCCATGCGCTGAAGCATCTCAGGCGAAGCCGAGGCTGGTCCGATGGTGGCGATTATCTTGGTTCTCATCGTGATATTGGTGTTTCGTTAACGGTCAACCCGGTCTGAATCTTCGGGGTGGTGGCTGCCGAATCAGACTTAACTCATGAAATTCAAGTGTTTCGAGCAAAGGTTCGAGGCCTTTGGTTTTTGTCGGCTCAATCTGCCAGGCGGCCAATACCTCCCTGATCGATCGAATCGAAGAGAGCATACGCGCCAGATCTTCGGCTTTAATACTATTTCGCACAACCATAAGATAGTCCACCGGCACCGGCATGGCCAAAAGCCGGCGGCCCTCGCGGGCGAGCTGCAGGAGGCTAAAGATGTTTTCGTTTTCGCCTCCGTCGTAATAATAAAAGGAGAAAGGTTCAGCTTCCTCATTGTTGCCCGGCAGGCCTGGCATCTTTTTCAGATCAAGCCTCAGGGCTTCATTCAGATACCAGGTAAGCTTGTAATCGGAAAGCGTGGTGCTTATGCCCAGGACGACAATATCGTCGAAAGGCTGAACCTGCAGGACACGCTTTTTTTGCGCCATTTTTGAAACGGTTGGGATTGCCATGACGAAATTACTAAAGAAAAGCAGCTTGATTACCTGAGGTGATAAATTTCAGCCAACCATCAGGTTACAGCCGCGCAGCTGACTGTTGTCGAAACGCCCAAGCACCTCGAATCGTCCATCGGACTGCATCTTCCCGATGTCCTGCACGGCGATGAACGAACAGCTGTAAAGATTGGCAAGGTCAATGATGTTGATACCGCCGCTGCGGCCTTCCCCGACATAGGAGAAGGGGTCGTTCATTTCGCGAATCATCACACGCATCCAAGGCGGGCACTCGAAGACACCTGCACCTTTGGAATAGGCCTGCGAAAGCAGTTCGGTCATGCCATATTCCGAATGAATGGTTTTCACACCAAAGCCCGCCATGAGCTGCTCATGTACTTCGCTGCGCACCATTTCTCTTCGACGGCCTTTCATACCTCCCGTTTCCATAACGATAAGCTCCGGGAATTCAATGGGATATGTAGCAGACATGTCGAGCAGGGCAAACGTAACGCCAATGAGCAGGGTGGGAATGCCCTTCTCCCTGAGCATTAGGAGAGTTTGGTGCAAGGCGGCCAGATTGTCGAGATAAAAGCCCGATGCGGGGCGACCGCTTTGCCGGATGAGTCCTTCGGCCATATGCACCAGCGACGAACCGCTGCGCTCGAGATAAGAGGGTAGCAAGGCCAGAATGGCGTAGTCGGAAGGATTGCCATAAAACATGCCAAATCCTTTTGTATAGCTCTCCTCGTAAAGCGATTTGTCGGCCACCCAGTGCATACTGGTCATCGAGGAGGTGGTGCCCGAACTGCTGAATACCACCTGGGCTTCTTGCTTTAGGGTGATGACTTTGTGTGTGCGAAAAAATTCAACCGGCAGAAACGGGATATCTTCAAGTTTTTTTACCATCGAAAGCCTCACACCCAGCTGCCTGCACCATTGGTTGTAAATATCGCAGTGAGAATACTGAAACCTGAAAACTTCCATTGCCAGGCTTTCGAATTCGCCCAGGCCGCGCCTGAAGAGTTTTTTGCGCAGCAGATTGTCAATCGGTTCCTCTGGTTTCACAACAAGGCTTATTTTTGTGCATCGGGTATTAAAATCCGTCGCATGCATTCAACAGCAAAGTTACGTCTCTTTGTGCTGATGCTGTCCGCTTTGTTGTGGACAAGCTCATGCCGAAAGTTCGAAGAGTTTCCTCCCGAACCCGAGATTGCTTTTGCCGATTTTAAGGTTGTGCTTACCTCGACAGGTGGTTTTACCGGTAAGGGCAGGCTCTACATCAGCTATCGCGATGGCGATGGCGATATTGGCCTCGAGCAGGGCGATACGATTGCGCCCTTCAATCCGGGAGGGGATTTTTATTACAACCTGATCATTCGATTCTCCGAGCGCCGCAACGGCCAGATGGTGGAACTGCCGGGGCTTAATTTCAGTGCACGCATTCCGCCGCTGATTCCCAAAAACCAGAAACGTTCCATCAAGGGCATTATCGAATACGAATTGGATGTGTACAACCCCAATTCGTCCTACGATACTATACAGTATCACATTCGACTTGCCGACAGGGCGCTGAACCTTAGCAACGAAGTGGCCTCGCCGCTCATCATAAGGCCTAAGCCCTGAATCAGTAGAACAAAATATTGATATCGGGCCTGCTCAACCTGAGCTTTTCGATGGATTTGCGCGGTATGCGAGTGTTGTAGCATTTCACATGCCTGAGGCTTGCAAGTTTATCGGCCGGTGCAAGGCTGCGGATGCGGGTGTTGTAGAGCGACAGTTCCTCGAGCTGGTTCAACCCGCCAAGGGCTTTCAGGTGCCGGATCTGGGTACCCGAAACATTGAGTATGCGCAATTCGGTAAGGCGCGCGATGGGGCTGAGGTCCGAAACCGGATTGCTTTCGAGGTTGAGCTGCTGAAGTTGTTTCAGGTTCGACAGAGGCTTGAGATCGGCAACCGGATTGCCCGACAAATCGAGAACGCGCAGCCTTACAAGGCCCGAAAGCGGACCAAGGTCGGTTACGGCTGTGCCCGAAAGCTCGAGGTTTTCGAGCCATATGAGCGGGATAAGCGGTTCGAGGTTCGACACCCAAAGCATATTGCGAATGCGAAGCGAGCTGCGATCCACTACATTTTGAAGCTGCAGTCCTGATGGCTGGGAAGGTAAATTCATGTCCTGCGACAACAGTTCACGCCATTCGGGGCTAAGGTTGTTCCACCACACACGCAGTGTCTCGGTTTGAAAGACTACCGTTACCTGAGGTGTTTTTTCGCGCAGGGCAATCATTTCCTCCTTCGTCACGAGGCTGTTGTCGGCCATCAGCAGGCGCAGGTTTTTCAGCTCGTGCAGGGGCGATAGTGCACGCACCTGAGTTTGTATTATGTTCAGCTCTTCAAGCATAAAGCTGTTGCGCAGCGGCCCGAGGTCGTAAACGGCTGTGCCGGAAATATCTACAGTCCTGAGGTTGTTGAGGCTTTCCAGGGGATTCAGGTTGGTGATTCTTGTGCCGGCCAATTTCAGTTCCTGCAGGTTGAAGAGTCGTCGCAGCGGCTCAATTTCCTGAATGTGATCGCTGGCGCTCAGGTCGATACGCCTGATGTTGAGCAGCTTATGCAGTTCTTCTTTTCCAGGGTTCTGGTTGATGTTGCCCTGGGCTGCAAAGAGTGCCTTCCATGCTATAGGCAGTCCGCGCCACCAGGTGGTCAGTTCTTCGCTGTTGAACACCAGCAGCACATCGGGCCGGAG
>DAIOUP010000212.1:0-4625 GCA_036759465.1 Bacteroidales bacterium | reverse complement strand
TACTTACTCTGGCTTTTTTTGGCTTCAATCGTTCAAAGAACTTCTTGCTTATACCTGCTTACCTTTCTGCACATCATCTCATCCGAAAAAACAGGACTGCAAAGGTAAGACAGTTTTTCTTTCCCGCAAACAAAGAATTGAAAAAATATTAACAAAACCAATAATGCCTATTATCGCCAGTATTATCCCCGAATATTTCAGAATATCAGAGGAACTTATGCTCGCGTAAAGATTACAGCATGGTTATCAACATCTTCAAAGATCTTCGATTCGGAAAAGGGACTTCAAAGGTAAGTCCTTATACTATAAAAGTTACGTTTGTTGATAAATATTTAAGATTGTCGCTAGGAAAAATCAGCCCCTGGTAAAAACTGGCTTCCCAGCAGAGGAAAGACGTGGGTTGTAAACATAACCCTCTGCAGTAAATGAACTAAGGGCAGCTGCATCTTCTATTCTGTTACGGATAAGCCAGGATGCCATCAGGCCACGGGCGCGCTTGGCGAAGAAACTTATCATTTTGTAACTTCCATTCTTGGCGTCCTTGAATTCCGGGGTTATAACATTTATTTTCAACTTCTTAAAGTCCACACTCCTGGAATACTCCTGTGAGGCAAGATTAACAAAAAAGGGGTTGGTCAACGTCTTTACATCATCTTTTAAGGCTTGGTAAACAGGAGTTTTCCAATAAGCATAAAGATCTTTGGCCTTTCCATGCCCAAAAGCTGTTCCCATTTCGAGCCGATATGGCTGTATCAGATCAAGAGGCCGCAGCACACCGTAAAGTCCGCTTATAAGACGTAGATGCTTTTGGGCATATTCCAGATCGCCGATCGTCATTGTTTCGGCCTGAAGTCCCTCATAAACATCGCCTTTGTAGGCCAAAACAGCGGGGCGACGCGAATTCAGGCTTATTTCCGAGTTCCACTGTTGAAAGCGTTCGTAGTTCAGCTGGGCGAGCTTTGGGCTGATGTCCATTAACATGGATATTTTATCAGCATTCAGCTTTTTCAATGCGGCTGCAAGCTGGTCCGCCTTGTGTTCGAAAATGGGTAAGGTAACGTCAGTTTCCGGAATGGAACAGCTGAAATCAAGTGTTTTGGCTGGCGAAAGAAGTATGATCATTTTTTCAATTTTTCTTGCTCCTTATCCTATAACAGCCTTGTTGTCGAATTGTTTTCATCGTTTAAGTCATACTGCTGTTGTGAGCGTGCTGATCATTCATCCTGCTAAGCATCGCGGCATCCCGAAGCACAAAAAACGTATCCTTTTCATTCATTTTCAACTCAATAAGGCCAATCAGCATCATTCTCAATAAGATATCTTCCGCTTTTCTCTTCGAAATGGCAGCCTGATTAACGAAGCCTTCAAGCGTTACGGGATTGCCTGACGACAACATTTTGAAAAGGTGCATTTCGGCCTGGCTGATGATAATGTTTACCGATTTGCGTGTCTCCGATAATTTCCAGTAGGCGACAAGTAGTCGGTCGGCAAGGATATTTTTATCGTCGACGCGGATAAAAACCTTGAAATCATCACCTTTCAGTGGCGCTTTGTGCTTTATGTCGGTACTTCGTGGGACAACGATTTCGAGCACCACCTTACCATCCACGTTCCATTCCCGCGACTTGAATTTGACCTCTGGTTTGCAGTAAAGCTGAGCCGCAGCTTCTACCATATAATATTCCTCCTCGGACCGAACACCTGCAATAGCTCCATTGTCCTTAACGCCAATAAGCAGCCGGCCCCCGTCAGTATTGGCAAAAGCCACAAGGGTACGCGCAATTTTTCGACTATCGGAAATCTCGAATTTAAAATCGAGCTGCTGATTCTCGCCCTGGGCGATCAGCTTATGGATGTAGTCGGACATCTGCCGTTTTTTAAATCAACAGTGCAAAGCTCCGAAAGTTTGCGGAGAAATGAGGGTTTACGGGATTAAAAAGGTTTCTTTGACGATGACTCAGATGAACTTGAGGTTGTCGCGCGAGGTATTTTTTTCGCAATAGTGGCAGGCCAGTTTTAGCTCGTCGTGCTCATCGCGTATAACGGTAAATCTGGTTGAGACATCCTCCTTATTCGTAATACAATTAGGATTAAAACACTTGACAATTCCCTCAATACGCTCAGGAATTTGCGCGCTCGACTTGCTGGTAACTTCGTAATCCCTGATCTCGATAAGTGTTGCCGATGGAGCAACAAGGGCAATCTTGTTGATCTCCTCCCTGGCGAACCAATGGTCGCTGATTTTTATAATGCCCTTGGTTCCAAATTTTTTACTCTCGAGGTTAACCCCAAAATAAACCTGCTTTTCGGTGTTGTCGAGACCTAAAATTCGTACAACCTGAAATACACTTTTTGCAGGTATGTGGTCGATCACGGTTCCATTTTGAATGGCCGAAACGATCAGTTGCTTTCTTTTATCGTTCATTGTCTTGTGTTTTTTCATTTATTTTAAACCGAGAATACTTGCAACGATGGCCTGACGAACATAGACGCCGTTGAGCGCTTGCTCAAAATAATAGGCCTTTGGATTGCTATCTACATCGACATTGATTTCGTTGACACGAGGCAGCGGATGGAGCACTTTCAGGTTTGGCCTTGAAATTGCAAGCATCTGATTGTTAAGGTTGTAGGAGTTTTTAACTTTTTCATAATCCAGTGGATCGGGGAATCGTTCGCGCTGGATGCGCGTCATATAGAGGATATCGCAATTGGGGATTACCTCGTTCAGGTCGGTGTATTGGTAGTATTCGAGTTTGGCTTCCTTAATATAGCGTTTCACGGCGCTTGGCAGCTTAAGCTCCAGAGGTGAGACCAGATGGAAACGCGCATTGAACTGCGTAAGCGCTATCACAAGGCTGTGCACCGTACGGCCGTATTTGAGATCGCCAACAAAGGCTACGTCGAGGCCTTCGAGCCTGCCCTGCGTTTTCTTGATTGAATAAAGATCGAGAAGGCATTGCGTAGGGTGCTGGTTGGCTCCGTCGCCGGCATTGACAATGGGCACCGGCGATACTTCGCTGGCGTAACGTGCAGAGCCGTCGACCGGGTGGCGCATTACAATAAGGTCGGAGTAATTGCTAACGGTGAGAATTGTGTCCTTAAGACTTTCGCCTTTGCGCACGCTGCTGGTATCGGCACTGGCAAATCCTATAACACTGCCGCCGAGCTGTTGAATGGCACTCTCGAAGCTTAGCCTTGTTCGTGTAGAAGGTTCGAAAAACAAGGATGCTACTACCTTGCCCTTGAGCAAATCCTGCCGCGGCTGTTGCTCAAATTCGGCAGCCAATTCCAGAATTCGGAGAATTTCTTCTCTGGAGTAATCGCTGATGGAAACCAAACTTTTGTTTTTCATGCAAATGGGATTTATAAAGAGGGTTTATGAAAAATCGGGACAAAAAAAAGACGGCCAGAGCCGTCAATGATATCGGAAAACAATAAAGTTGACCTGTGTAAGGTGCCTGACTTGATGATGCAATCCGGCGAAACAATCATTATTAATGTATTACCGGAATGCAAATTTATTCGAATTTTTATTCTGAGGCGTCTTTTCTTTGTTAATTCGACATTCCTGCTCCCTACCGCCAAAAACTTCTCTGTTCACCAATCCTTAACGAACCGGTAAAGTCTGATTAAGCCTGCTGTCGTAATCTTGTCAATAATTTCAAACGTTTTCGATAAATGCCTTCTGGTATCGTGGCAGAACTTTCGCCGTCAAAGGGATATGGATTTGTACTCGACAGCGAGACCGGCAACTTTGTTCGATTCGACATTCAGGTTTTATCTGAGGAAATCACGTTGCACGACAAGGTCAGCTTCAGCGTTGTTGAGCTTTATCCTGGCAGGGTGGCGGTGAATATCAGGAAGCAACCCCAAAATAATAAATTAGAATTCGACCATGATGCCGATGGTAGGCAGAACCGTACCGGTAGTGTTGGGGATGGGACGTAGAACGTATTGGGTATTGTTGTCGGTTGTGAGAAATGCTCCATTGGGTGCACGCTCTCTGACATAATTGTCCGGACCCTTTGCCTGATAATTATAAAGGTTTTGTACGTCGAGATAGAGCATAAGGCTCCACTTGTCAAAGAAGTACTTCTTATCTACCCTGATATCCAGCTGATTGTAAGGATCAAGACGAAGTTGGTTTAGTCTGCTAAAATCGAGGTAGGGCTGCCCCTGCGCATCCCATGCTGCAATCAAGGAAGACTTTTCAAGATCGAAGGGGGTGTATGGCAGACCGCCGTCGAAGCGCCATTTGGCACCAACAATCCAGTTCTTAGGCAGATTCCGCGTCACGGTGAGCACGCCAATATGACGGAAATCCCAGCTCGAGGGAATATAATCGCCTTTCCTGTCTTCAAATTCGCTCCGCACGAAGGTGTAGGAGAGAATCATGTTGAAGTTGTTGCGAATCTTCGTTCTGTTTACCAATTCGAAACCGTAGGCTCTTCCATTGCTGGTCGAAACCACAGGTTCGTCGCCCAAAACGCCATAATTGGCTCCCTTGTTTGCCAGACTGATGGAGTCGCGCAGCGAGAAGGGGTATCGGCTATAGCCTTTATAAAAGGTTTCGAGCGAGAAGAATATATCGCGACGGGGAATATACTGCACTCCCCCAATAATGT
>DAIOUP010000211.1:0-4630 GCA_036759465.1 Bacteroidales bacterium | reverse complement strand
GTGTCGGCATTGTGCACCAGCATGAGGTAGGCAAAAAAGTAGTGAACCGCCACGGCCGCATAAGCCGGCTCGGCGTAGAGCCCGGCTACCCCTCTGCCTCCACCATAGATTTCGGCCGTAAAACGTTCGACAAAAAAGCGCATCACCGGCACCAGCGCCCGGGGAAAAGAGCCCGAATACTGCAGCAGGCTGACGCCCACATGCATCAGTAAAACGATAAGTACTGCCTTGTTCAGGAAGCGGTATTCCTTGTCGCTGCAGGCGAGGAGCGCAAAAAAGATGACCGTGGCATTAACGAAGGCAAACAAGGCTCGTGCGGGCACCAGTGGCGAGCCCAATGATGGAAACATGATGAGAGCCGAAAGGCTAAGGTAGGCCACGAATGCCAGATATGGCCAGCTCAGCTGCAAGCTGCGCCGCAAAGCAAAAAGAAAAGCCCAGGGAAAGATCTCTGAACGGAAGAGTGGCCCGGCCGGAGTAAGGTTGGGCAGGAAAAGTAAAAATCCGAGCAGCTTGCGAAGCATCGGCCTAAGCTTCAGTTTGCCTGTAACGTACCCAGGCTAAAAAAGCCGCAAGTGCAAAAAAGAGCAAGCCGAGGGCCAGTGAGGTCTGCCAGGGCTTCAGGCCCGCCCTTTCGAGCGGAAACATGGGCTGCTCGATCACTTGAATGAGCGGGGTTTGCTTGCGCAGGGCGATTTCGGCCAGCTTGAGGTTTTTCATCAGCTCGGCATACAATGCCACCGAAACCTGAAGGTTGATCACCGAACGATTTTGTGCAATGCGCATGGATTCCCATACGGGATTGACATTCAGGTCGTAGGCCGAGGCGCTGGCCACCAGATTGCCCATGAGCAGCTTTTGCACCGAGTCGGCCTCGTTGCGCAGCACATCCACGTTGTTGCGGGCTTTAGCGGTCACCGATTCCACGTAGAAGTTTTTTACGGTATTGATCAGTATCTGGCTGAACGCCGCCGCCAGAGGGCCGTCGGCATGGGTACAGCGCACATGGATGAAGCCCATCTTTTTGTCGGGTTTCTCCACCGAGAGCACTTTTTCGCGCACATATTTCTGGGTGAGGTAGAGGGCGCTGTCGGCCAGCGGATCTTTGCCCCGCTGATTTGGCACAAAGTTCACCCCGCGAAACACTTCCTTTTTGCTATGCGGTGTCGAAGCAAAGAACAGGGCTGCAGGGGTTGTGGAATTACCATGGTGCATCATTGGCGTAAGCAAGGCCCTTTCGAGCATGCTGCGGGTGAGAAAAAGCTGCACCAGGCTTTCGCCCCTGAAAACACCGCCCGGATTGGTGAGGCCCATATCGAAGCCTATCTGGGCCGCCAGACGTTCAATTCCGGGGGTTTGCTCTTCCTCGGCCGCAATGATGTACAGGGCACGGTATTTGGGCTTGATGAGAAAATGCCCGGCCAGATAGCCCAGAAGCAATCCCGCCGCAGTAAACAGCCCGATTTTCCACCAAAAACGTCTGACAAATCCTGCCGGAATCATCAGCATCCCGGCAAGCTGTTCGAGGCTGATGGTTTGCGTAAGCGGGCTTTTGTTTGGTTGTTTATCGCCCATAAACGAGTTTTTTCAGCAACAAATGTAATGAATAAGGTTTTGGTTGGCTAAAGCCCGGTAGATATTGCAAACCAGCTCATTCAGCGCGGTTTGGATTTTGCTCATCAACCCCGTCCGATGCACTTTTAATGGTCCGATGCTGGCTTAAGGCGGGTGATAGCGGCACTGAGACGGGTTTTGAGCCTGTCGGCCAAACGAATAAGAAAGTATAATGCAGGGTTGAAGCGACCCGCTGAAACCATTTGAAGGCCATGTGGCGAAAGCTGCTGACTAAGGCAGTGTTCGGTGATGATACAGAAACGTTTACGCCGCTTTTCGGCCTCACCGGCTTTGCGGTGCCAGCCGCCCGATAAAGAACCGGGGTTAAGCCAGCGGTGGAGCCACTGGTCGTAGGCAGAGGGCAATGTTTCAGGATGTGTCAGGGCCTGCTCCAGGGCTGCCCTGAAGGCCTCCAGCGCCTTGCGCGAAGGAATGATAAAGATCCAGGAGGCAAGATAGACGGAGGGTTTGCCGGCAATGTCGTCGCCATCGTTGCGGATATCGCCAATGATGGTGTGTTCGTCCAGTTTTCCCCTGAGGAGCTTGCGGCAAAGCCTGGCCCATCCATAGGCCCAATGGGTGCGCACAAGGGTGTCGTTGATAATCAGATAGGGACCATCGCCCCTGAAAAGACTGCACAGCTGAAGATAAGCCGAAAACTCGCTGTGTTTGTTATCGCCCTGCAGGACGCCCTGGGTTGCCGCTCCCGCCTTGTTTTCGATGATTGTACTTTGTCCAGCGCCCACGGCCGATGCCCAGCGGCGAAGCCTGTGCAGCCGGGAAGGCGAAGCCCCGTAAACGACAATGCCGACTTCGGGTGAATGGGCGCTCATGATTCATGTTGCTTTTGCTGCCTCGCAAACACCACGATGGCCTGATCGCTGCGTCCGCGGCGATTGAGGTAGTGGGCATAGCGGTTGAACCATAACAGCCGTAGCAGGGAGAAATGCTTTGTTAGCGGCGTTGGCCGGCCCGAAGCATCGAACAGGGGCAAGCCCCTCTTATACAACTCGCTGCCCCAGAACTGCATCCCGTTGGAATCGTGACGTATTTCGCGAATCATGAGGCCGTGCTTTGCGGCCAGATGCTCCAGGCTTTTGCGGGTGTGCAAATACCAATGTCTGGGGGCGTCCCATTGCACCCAGTGTACGCCGTACTTCTCGAAGGCAAGGCTGTCGGACACCGGCAAACGGATGATGAGGTATCCCCCATCGTCGAGATGGGACGACGCCCAGCGGAAGAAGTCGGACTGCGCAGGCATGTGCTCCAGCACATGGTGCATCATGATCAGGTCGTAGCGTCCCTCCAACTCGCTGTAATGCCTGCGGTAGATGACGAGGTCTTCGTTGTGCCTGATGTCGTGCTGGTTGTAGGGGTCGATACCTGTAAGGTTCATAAATCCCAGATCGTGCAGGGCCAGCAATTGTTCGCCGTAACCACAGCCAATGTCGAGCACCTTCATGCGCGGATGAACGTTGGGCAGCCTGCGCAGTACCGACAAAAAACGATTGGGCAGCAAGGCGTTGAGGATAAGGCCAGGAGGATTGCGCCTGAACCATATCCAGCGGTTGCGCAGGCGCTTGGCGCGTTCGCGGAGCGAACGGGGGTCGGCCCATTTGCCGAAGCTGTAGTAGTAATCGGGGTAGTATTGGCCAGGCTCGGCCGGATAATTCTCGATCTGCACACAGCCGCAAGAGGGACACCGCCTGTAGGCAAAAGACCTCCCGGTGCTGAACATCCGTTCTTCTGCAAGGTAGGCCTCAGGGCTGAGCTCCTGCTCACATATCCGGCATTTCATCGCATTTGAAGACATGGGGTTTTAAGGTCGGTTACTGGCGTTAAACTGGGGCGCAAGTTAATGCTTTCGGACGAAGCGGAAGGCGGGTATCCACAGCATTAGGTTCAAAACGAAATGTGTTGCCCACATGGCGAGGGCCGTGCCTGTGGCGCCAAAGGCCGGGGCAAGCATAAAATTCATGGCCAGATTGGCCAGTGCCGCAACCAGAAAGGCCGATCGATAGACAGTATCGTGATGAAAAGCCAACAGCAGTTGTCCGGGGACGATATTCAATGCTATGAGCAAAGCCACCGGAAGCAGGAACCGCAACATCGCCCCTCCGTCTGCTGCTTCCTGACCGCCCATGAACCGCATAATCCAGCCCGCGCTGAAAAAGGCAGCCATCAGGAGCCCCAGGAAGACAAAATAAAACCAGAGGTAGTTTTTAAAAATAAACCGTCTGAGCCTGTCGGCAACGCCATCGCGCGCGGCAGCCACATTGCACAGGGCCGAAAAAGTGGCCTGCGAAAAGGTTGAAAGAATTTGCTGCACAGCAAGAAGAATTTTCTCGGCCAGCCCGAACAAACCCAGCGGAGCGCCCTGCACAAAGAGTCCCAGCACAAGCACATTGCTGTTGACCAGACTGGTGGTGGAGGCTGTTGAAACGAATAAGGGCCAGCCCTCCTTCAGCTGTAGGTTTACATTTTTCCACCCTGCCCAGGCGGGACGCACGTGCCACCCTGCCTCCATAATGACAAAGGCGGCCATGGCGGCCAATATATTGGCCAGACCAAAAAACAGGATCAGCATATAGGCCTGATCGGCCCGCCGCAACAACAGCACAACCGCAAGTAAAAACAGCAGCTTCGAAAAGGCGTTGATGATGGTGATCCAGTGCATGCGCTCAACACCCAAAAAGAACCAATGAGGCCATAAGGCGTTGCCCAGCACCCAGCATAGTGCACCGAGATACAGCATTATTCCTCCGGTTTGAACCGGCAAGGCAAAAAATACCGCTGCCATCGCCAGCACCGATCCCAGAAAGACCACCATCTTAGTGCTCATTACCTCCGAAACGATGTTGTTAAGCTGTGCCTTGTCGGCGCGTTGCACCGATACCCTGCGCGTGGCCGAATATGCGAAACCATAGTCAACCAGCGAAGACATGACCGTGGCCAGCGACTGCACAAAGGCCACCTGCGCAAAGGATTCGAGGCCAATGACAGGCAACACCACAGG
>DAIOUP010000210.1:0-4694 GCA_036759465.1 Bacteroidales bacterium | reverse complement strand
ACCGAAAACCATATGTCAAGAATTTATGATTTTATGCCCGACATACAGGGCGAAGAAATGTTGTTCCTGCAAAAGCTGACTCAGGAATATTCGGACGATAAGCTTCGCAAATTTGCCAACATTTACAGGGCTCGCCGCCGCGACCCCATGCTTATCCTTTTGCTGTGTCTGGTTGGTTTTGTGGGGTTTGCAGGTATTCACCGCTTTTTGATGAACCAGATCGGAATGGGTATTTTATACCTTCTCACGGCCGGTTTGTGCCTCATTGGAACTATTGTGGATCTGGTAAATTATCAGAGTCTTGCCTTTAACTTCAACAGGCAAATTGCCGTCGAGGTACACAGCATGTTGGCATCGGAGCGCTAGTTTGCTCTCTTCCTCAGTAAAGCTTTGTTGATATTGCGCGCCAAAGATGGCCCGCTGTAGATGAAGCCGGTATAAACCTGTACAAGGTCGGCGCCGGCTTCAAGCTTTTCGATGGCGTCCTGAGGGGTAATAATCCCTCCGACTCCGATGATCGGGAAGGCTTTGCCCGATTTTTCAGCCAGATAGCGAACAACTTCGGTTGAACGTTTTTGCAGTGGAAGACCGCTAAGGCCGCCATTACCCGCTTTTTCAGCAGCTTTGATTTCGTTTTTGATGGTATGCCTTGTAATGGTAGTATTAGTAGCCACCACGCCGTCGATGCCGGTTTGTTTAATTATGTCAATTACTTCGTCAAGTTGCTGATCGTTCAAGTCGGGCGAAACCTTGAGCAGAACAGGTTTGCGCCTTGGTTTGGCGTTGTTGCTTTGTTGGATGACATTCAAAATGCCGAGCAAAGCATCCTGATCCTGAAGCGCTTTCATATTGCTGATGTTGGGGCAACTGACGTTTACCACAAAGTAATCCACCAGATCGAACAAGCCTTCGAAACAATTCAGGTAATCCTCAGCGGCTTTCTCGTTGGGCGTTAGTGTGTTTTTTCCGATGTTGCCCCCGATAATCAGATGCTGAGGTCGGTTTTGTAGTCGCGCTTTCACCACATCAAGCCCCAGATGGTTGAATCCCATTCTGTTGATCAGGCCTTTGTCTTTTCTGAGTCTGAAAAGGCGGGGCTTTGGATTGCCTGGCTGTGGCAGGGGTACCACAGTACCGATTTCGATGTGACTGAAACCAAAAGCCGAGAGTGCCTCAAAAACTTCAGCATTCTTGTCAAAGCCCGCGGCAATACCAACAGGATTTTCAAACTCAAGGCCAAAGACGGTTCTTTTCAGCGAGGGGTGCTCAACACGGTATAGTTTAGTAACCAAGCACCTAAGCGGAGCAATACTGAAAGCACGCCTGAGCAGACTTACCACAAGGTGATGAACCTTTTCGGGGTTCATCGTGAATAGCAAAGGCCTGATAATACGGGTGTAAATCGCTGACATGCTGTGAATTGGCTACTCTTTTATCGGGTCGTCGCCTTCACTTACCTGTTCAGAAAAATCTAACAGGTTCTTACTGGCCAGCTGTATGTACCAGCTGAGGGCTTTCTTAATATCGCTCGGATAAACCCTTTCAGTGTCGTAATCGGGCACAGCCTGAGCAAATTTTTCGGCCAATTCTACTTGAGTTAGTTTTTTAGGGTCAAAATCGGGCTGCAAACCGAATTGTTCGTACATGCTTTTGAAAATCTCTTTCAGCGGTCTGTCGTCGCCTGTTGTATAAACACTGATTTCCTCGAGTGCGCTGATACGTTGATGGGTGAAAGCAGGGAATCGTTTGCCATCGGTGAGCGACTCCACCAGAATATTGTTTTTACCGCTTCCAAGAACTTTGAAAAGACCGGGTTTGCCGGCAATTGAGACTATCTTACTCAGATCCATTGCGTGAATTTTGTGCAAAAATAAGCATTTGCGGGCATTTGGCCTTTAAGGTAAAGTTCACATCTGCGCAATGCTTTTTATCATACATTTGGCATCGAACCAGTTGAAAACCAAAGGAAGATGAAACTTCCGCGTCTGCTTTTATTTTCAGTGTTTATGCTGTCTCTTGCCCAAGTTCTTGGGGCACAGAATTCCCTGGTGATCAATAAAAAGCATTGGCTGACGCCTTCCGATACCCTTCACAAGCCCCGACTTCATTTGTTGATCGGTAGCACCGTAGTTGGCTATACCGGAGTATTTTATGGTCTTAATGAACTGTGGTACAAGGGCTATCCCCGCAGTTCTTTCCGCTGGATCAACGATGGGGGCGAATGGCTTCAACTGGATAAGGCAGGCCATATGATAACGCCCTACCAAACGTCGCGGCTGTATGCCGGCGCTTTGCGCTGGGCTGGCGTGGAGCAACGGAAAGCTGCCTTATATGCCGGAGCGGCAATGTTCATGGCTTCGAATACCATCGAAATATTCGATGGGTTTTCGGCTCACTGGGGCGCTTCGGCCTGGGATATTGCCGCCAACTTTGCCGGTGCCGGATTGATGACTGCTCAGGAATTGCTGTGGCAGGAGCAACGGATAAATCTGAAACTCAGTCTAACATTTGTGAATTATCCTTCAGGCCCTCTGCACGACCGTGCGCGACAGCTCTATGGAGTATCGGTGATTCAGCGCGCTATCAAGGATTACAATTCGATTAATGTTTGGGTAAGCGTCAATCCTGCCTCTTTTGGTTTAAACATGGGCAAATTACCATGGCTTAATTTTGCTGCAGGCTACTCCATCGAAAATGTTTTTGGTGGCTATTCAAACATCTGGACTGATAAGAACGGTCAAATGCAGGATTTTAGCCATCTGCAGCGCACCCGGCAGTTTTACTTTTCACCCGATATCGACTTTACCCGCATTCCAACCAACTCGCCCGGATTAAAAACCCTGTTTGAAGTGTTAAATATTTTTAAGCTGCCCGCTCCCGCTCTCGAATTGAACACAAGAGGAGAGATGAACTGGCACTGGCTCAGATAACCAATTGAGTAACAATAAAAAAGCAACGAAATGACAAAAGAATCACGACTGATGAGCGGCATCATATTACTTACAGTGCCCACCATCATTTTTGGAGGTAATTTTCTGCTTGGACTGTTATCGGGCAGCTACCCCGAGATGGAGCTTACTGCCTTTCAGCAGTCTATGTTTCGTGCAGGGCATGGGCATGCCGGTGTGCTTGTTATTCTGGCACTTATTGCTCAGTTTCTTGTAGATCAAAGCGATCTTTCGCATCGCTGGCGCTGGATTGTAAGGGCAGGATTTCCTTTTGCAGCCATTCTCGTAAGTGGTGGATTTTTTGCCGCTGCTGCCGGTAGAGGAATTAGTGCACCCAATGGTTTTATCGTTATACTTTACCTAGGAATGGTTGTTCTGGCCATTTCATTGGTTGCTCTCGGCATAGGCCTTGTGCGTGGCCGGCAGGATTAGCCTATTCGGGCCTGAGCCTGAAAAATAAGCCCGGGCCTTCTGTTAGTGCATAAAGGTAACCATCGGGTCCCTGACGTACATCACGAAAACGGGCAAAGCCCTCAAGCAGTTTCTCGTGATGTACCACCTTATTGCCATCGAAAACCAATCGCTGAATATGCATGCCGGCCAGCGCCCCAACAAGCAGATTGTTTTTCCAGTTGGGGTAAATGTCGCTGGTCACGAACGTCATACCGCAAGGTGCTATCGAAGGCACCCAGTAATGAATGGGGTCGACCATGCCCGGCAAACTGGTATCGGTGCTTATGATGGTGCCATTATAGTTGATGCCGAATGTAGCCTTGGGCCAGCCGTAATTAGCGCCTTTTTCTTCGATATTGATCTCGTCGCCTCCACGCGGGCCGTGCTCATGTGTCCACAACTGACCTGTTACCGGGTGAAGCTGCATGCCCTGAATATTGCGGTGGCCGTATGTCCAAATTTCAGGTTTGGTGCCTTCTAGCCCAACGAAGGGATTATCGGCCGGAATGCTGCCATCGGCATGCAATCGCATCACCTTGCCGTTGTGGTTGTCGAGTCGTTGTGCATTGTCCATCACTCCACGATCGCCGATCGGGAAATAAAAAATATCGTCGCCATCGAAAACGATGCGGCAACCAAAATGAAACTGAAGCGGGGTGAGTGGATCGCCTCTAAAAATCTCCTCAAAATCAGTAAGTTGATTGCCTGAAAGTTTTCCTCTGCCAATTGCCGTATTGCCCACATTCCCTTCGTTTGTGGAATAGGCCAGATAAATCCAACCGTTTTGAGCATAAGACGGATGCAACACCACATCCAACAAACCGCCCTGTCCGTGCTGCCAAATGCGCGGTAATCCCTGGATTGGCTCAGGCAGAAGCTTGCCATCCTGAAATATGCGTAACCTACCGGGGCGCTCAGCGATAATGATACGGCCATCGGATAAAAACGCCATGCTCCAGGGGTTTTCTAGGCCTTCGGCGAGAATCTCTGGTTTTATTTTATGTGTTGCTTGTGGGTCAATAGGATGATTGTTGCTTTTATTTCCGCTGCATGATGAGAATGCAACTAAAAGAAGGATGATAAATGTATGCTTCATTTTTGAGGTGTTTTTTCAAATTTAGTAAAACTGGCTCTTAAGAAACACTTTCGCCATTGAAAGGTTCGTAATAAGGATTTTTATAAATTGGCATAAAAAACTTAGGAATGCGTAAAGAATATGTTTTCAGTTTATTGTGGTTGATGTTGCCTGTATTGATTTTTGGACAGGAATCGGCCACCAACACTATAATGACA
>DAIOUP010000209.1:396-4696 GCA_036759465.1 Bacteroidales bacterium | reverse complement strand
GTATAAATATAAGCACCATCAGCATACCCGGCTGACCAAGCACGGCACTCAGGTATTCCTTAACAAACATTCCAACGAGTCCGCCTAAAGTATTGAAGGGATGCGAAGGAAAAAATACGACCATTAACAGTGGAAGCCAGAGAAGACTCATCACCGCATACTTCCATACACCCCAGCCCGTGAGAATATTACGTTTAAAAACAAGTCGAAAGCCGATCAAAAAAGACAGAAAAGCGATAAAGAAGGCGCCTATGCCAAAACCTTCTTTCACCAATAGCTGGCTAAGGAAGGCACCAAGGTTGCCCATCCAGTTGCTGATTTGCAGGCCTTTATCTGTGAGCACCAGACGAACGGGCAGGTCGCCAAAATAATCGTCGGTGAGTTCACCAAACCAGTTGAGATAAAACGAAATAAAGGCGAGCAGCAAATAAACCGAAGCGAAGAGAAAGAAAATCCCGGTAGCCTGTGTTGTTCGGGGACCAAGGGTGAGCTTTGGAAGTTTTCTTGGTGTTTTTGGCGTCTTTTCTGCCTTTACTTTTTTCTTTGTATCGGTTGTGGTAGCATCAGGCTTCGGGGTGGCACTTGAGCTCCCCTGTTCTTCAATAAAGGTGTTGCCTGCTTTAGCCATACCGACCGGATTGATGCGCAAAATTAAGCAATTCCGCTTGCCACTCCTCCCCCTCACTATGCGCAATCGATTTATCAACTGTGTTTTGTGGTATCTTTGCCTTTACCAACGTCATTTATTATGAATACACAGCAGCAGGCCCTCGTTGGCATCATTATGGGATCGGACAGCGACCTTCAGGTAATGCGTGAAGCCGCCCTACAGCTCGAGTGGTTTGAAATAGCTTATGAAATGCGTGTAGTTTCGGCACACCGCACGCCCGAATGGATGGTAGAATATGCCAAAACCGCTGCTTCGAGAGGCCTGCGTGTCATTATTGCCGGTGCAGGAGGAGCGGCCCACTTGCCCGGCATGATTGCCAGCCTCACGCCCCTGCCCGTTGTTGGCGTGCCTGTGAAATCTTCTAACTCCATTGAGGGCATCGACTCCTTGTTTTCGATTGTGCAGATGCCCAAAGGTATTCCTGTAGCCACAGTGGCTGTCAATGGTGCAGCCAATGCAGGATTGCTGGCCGCCCGAATTCTGGGCTCAGGAGATGAGCAAATGAGATTAAAAATGGAGGAGTTTTTAAGGATTCAGACTCAATCAGTGCTTGAGAAGGCATCGAAGGAATTAAAACCTTAATCGACCTGCCCTTTCCAGCCATTTATTAGGCTATTGGGAAATCCAACAATCTTGACGACTGCCTGAAGATTTTCTATGATGATGTTAAGCAGATTGCCTGATGGCTAACACACTTAAGATCTGGGCCACCGCTGCCTGCCCTGCGGAATAACCGATGTCGAAAATCTCCTGAGCCTTGTCGAATTCGAAAGTGCCAAAATTACGCGCTTCAGGAGGATCGATCAGCAAATGGCAGTCGGGCATTTGGTCGCGCAGGGTATTTTGAACCGCAATAAATAGACAGCGTTCGCCAACCTGTCGCATGGTTTTAAAATTGGTATCCGTTGCGCTGGTATGATTCGAGTTGACGCCCACAATGAATCGGCCTTTCTTTTTGAGGCAAGTAACGGGCATATTAAGCGTTAGACCCCCGTCGACGTATTGATACCTGCCGATTTTTACCGGTTCGAAGATGATGGGAATAGATGAGGAAGCCATAACCGCCTTAGCCAGATTTCCTCCCCGAATGAGCTCGTTGCGACCGGTATTCAGGTTCGTTACCGAAACCACCAGGGGGATATTCAGCTTCTCGAAGCTGTTGTGGGGGATGAATTTGTTCAGCTGCTCTTCGAGAACTTTCAGGCTGCCTATGCCACCTTTCAATCCCAACCAGTGTGATATCGAGAAAAAATCAGGCAATTTGATGGCCATGAGCATATCATCGGGCGAAACGCCGGCACAGTAGAGCGCACCCACAATACTGCCCATGCTGGCACCAGCCACTTCATCGGGAATAAGGCCTGCTTCGCCAAAAGCTTTGAGCACTCCAGCATGCACAATGCCTCTTGCGCCTCCCCCGCTCAGCGAAATAGCAAATGAATCGAATACCTTGTTTTCCATAATGATAAAAAATGCGGCCATCATAAAGATAGCCGCAATTCGCCCAAGGTTGCAAGTCAAAATCAGGCTTTTATCATCGTTAACAACATTTTGTAGGCTTTCTCAGCATAAAGGGCATGAGGCACATTGGCAGGCATGATGATGCTTTGACCTGCGGTAAGCTCAAAATTTATCCCGCCAATCGTAATTGTTGCCTTGCCTTCGATTACCTGAACAAGGGCGTCGAAGGGAGCCGTATGCTCCGAAAGGCCTTGCCCTGCATCAAAGGCAAAAAGCGTAACGTTGCCTTTTTCGTTCTTCATGACTTGCTTGCTGACTACCGCTCCATGCTGGTAATCAATGGCACCGGCGAAGTCATATACCTTTGCGTTATCGAAAAATTGTTGTTGATTCATTATTATTGGGTTTAGTTTTTCAAAAAAACAGGTTTGTAAGTGAGCATAAGCCATGCCCAGTTGGTAGTATTTTCATAATTACCTCCGCGCAGGTTTTGCAGGGTTGCCGTGCCAAAAAGATGCGAATAGCCCGCCTGCAGACTTGCCTGATCGTTAATCTTATGTTGCAAGGTAAAATCGAGTTCGGTGCCAAGTGAGGCAGGCATTAGCTGCGATCCAGACCCCGATTTAACAACATCAGCGGCAGCCGAAAACATATGTGCCGTTAAGCTGAGTGTGGTATTGCCTTCGCGGCCCGACAGTCCAAAATACATATCATTCAGACCAACGCTGTTCAAGTGATTGCCAACATAGAAAAAGTCCATCAAACCATTGAACTTATGGTTGGTGCCATAAAAAGGATTGAAGCTTTTGTTGACGTAGCCTGTGGGGTCGGCCGCCTTTTCCTTCATACTGGTTCCCGAAAGGTGCTCAAATCCAAGAGTTCCGGTGAGTCGGTTGTTGAGTCTATAGTCGGCCGCAGCCAGATAGTTCATGGCCGACAATTTGCGCTCCGTAACGTCTTTACCGCCAGTGTAGTAGAAATTTCCCTGAATAGTTAGTTTTTTCTCATTGTAGGTGAGCCTTGCACCGGCCGTTTGGCTAAAAACGGTTTTGTATTTGTCCACTCCGTTTTCCTGATAGAGTTTTTCCATACCATTGTTGAGGAAAAGCACGCTAAGGCCCAATTTGTGGATTTTACGGTTGTACCAAAGGAATTGCATGCTCTTGTAGCTTCCCGGTAAAGCATAACGGGTACTGGTAAGAAGATCGGCAGTTTGGTTGAAAGCCAGACCAAGATGCAACTTAAAGTCCTTTTCGTATTTAAGCAGCGCCACATCGTGTGCTCTGGCCTGCTGTGCCCACTCTACATTGCCAAGAATGCGCGCATCATCATAATTAAGCTCCTGACGGCCTGCTTTTATCGAAAATCCATTGGCAAACATCCATTCAGCCCATGCCTGGTGCAGCATGATGCGGCTTGCCGCTGCTCCAAGTTGAGGCGTTTCGCCCCACAACCTGACTTCCTGAACGCTTATTCCTGCTTTAAACTTGTCCGATTTGTGATCGAGATTGAGCCGCGAGCGTTGAGAAATTTGAAATGCAGCCTCATCGTCGTCGCCCATAAGGGTCTTAAATCCGTGGCGATACTCGGCTCTTGGCCTGAATTCGCCTGAAAGCGAGGTTTGCGCGATCGCCAATCCGGGTAAAGCAATCGCAACCAATAATGCAGCAAACATTTTGTTCATAATTTAAGGTATTTTGGAATCAGTTTTCTTTTATGTAAATACGAAAAACGTTGTTAAACATTAAAACATTCAAAATCAGAGATAATCGGCCAGCGCGTTGCGCTTGAGGTGGTCGCGGAAATCCTGCGTCATTTTGCGCGTGACATTGTCCATGATGCAGCGGTCGAACGGGCAGATGTGCTTGTCGTGCGGGCAACTTGTCACCTCAATTTTCCCTTCGATGGATTCATAAATCTCAAGCAGGCTGATGTCCTTTGGATGCCGTTTAAGGGCAAATCCTCCACTTGGGCCGCGGTGCGATTCCAGGAAACCGTCCTTCACGAGCCTCTGAAAAATTTTGGCCACGTGGTGTTTTGAGCTGTTGGTAATTTCAGCAATCTGCATCACATTGGTTACGCCCTCGTTTTTGGCAACGACAATCATGCCGTGCAGGGCAATGGAAGCAGCTTCGGTTAGTGTTACGATTTTTGTCATCGCCTTTTTAG
>DAIOUP010000209.1:0-386 GCA_036759465.1 Bacteroidales bacterium | reverse complement strand
TTTTTAGTAATTAAATACCAAAATTATCCTCTTTTTGGGAATTATCAAGCACTTGGGCGAAAAAATTTTACCTGAGGAGGAATTTTTTCTTTAAGCCATCACTGGTAATCAGGATATAAGCGCCTTTTCGCTTCATCGGGAGACTGAGCAAAGTGCCAGCGGTCGAGGTTTCGTAAGCGAGCCTTCCGTTGATATCAAAGATTCTGATGTTGCGGTAAATTGCATCAGGCATAACCACTACGAGCAAGGATTCCTGCTGCCGAATGATAAGATTACGGTCATTGCCTGCCAGCAGTCCACCATTTCCGGATATGATGCCATTGATGTTGTATTGCCGGAAAAACCTCCAGATTTCGGCACTGGCACTAAAGTCCATATTCGTGACA
>DAIOUP010000208.1:0-4696 GCA_036759465.1 Bacteroidales bacterium | reverse complement strand
GGACTCCGGAACTCTTCTTGGACTGCCGTAAAGGGCTATTTCGTTGCTGAGTCTGTCGGTTTCGGCACTGCTGAGCATTTTCGAAACTGCATAAAGATAATTGCCCTGATTGAGGGCAGCACCCTGCAGGTTTGCCGCCGACAAACTATCGGCCATCAACCCGATAAGCTTGTCATCGATGGGAAATTTGAGGGTAAGGCTCAGATCAAGATACAAGCTGTCAGGAATTATACGGTAATCATAACCGCCAAAAGTCCCTGAAGAAATGTTGGGCATACGCAAATTAAGATCCATTGTTCCCTGTCCACTGATGATGCACCGATTGGTGCTGAGCATCAGATAGTCTTTAGCATCGCCCTGCGTGTTTTCAACTTTGTAGGATAATGTTGCCTTGTCGTAGGAAATTAGTCCCGACACCGATGAAACAACAGTTTCGGCGCCACCAGGGTTCTGCAGTAGATAAGCGCGGTACCGGTCTTGTGCGGCGGAATAGAATAAACCGGAATTTATTCTATTGCCGGCAAGATCAGTCATCACGGGACGAACAGGAAGTTTTACATTGAAAGGATCGACGAGGGTGTCGAATCTTGCCCAGCTTGCTCCCGTGTCGAAGCAATTATGCGTTGCGCGGTATCCCCCGTTGAAACGTAATGTTCTGAGATTGGCAGAGAGGATTATTTCACCGGAAAAAGCAAACCAGGGATTAAGCATTAGTGGATTGGAAGGGTCGACTTTTCCGCTAGCTGTGCTTACCCCATTGGCATTCGGGGCAATATCGGTGAAGCTGACAATCGTCACTTCGCCGTTGACGTCGCGATAGGCATAATTTCCCGATGCCTGGTATTTCGTCCGGCTCGCGATGTTAACACGGGCATTCTCGATGCGGTGTAATCTGTTGGCGGTATCAGCGATGATCAGTGCGCTTTCAAGGGGCAGCATTCGTGCATCCTGAAGCACAGTTATACGGCCATCTGTGGGAAAAACGGCAGCATCTGCCACACGCAGTATCTTAACTTCACGGGCTTCGATAGCATATTTATCGAGATCGTAGGCCGCCTCGAGCGTAAAAAACGATAAACCGCCCTGTTCTGGATGTTCCGACACAAATTCAGAGCCACTCAGGTTAAGACTAATAAGGTCGTCTTCACTGAGTCGTTTTAAATTGAATTTATCAGCCAAACGCTTATTATTGAGCTCGATAAGATGCAGATCCATACGCCACAAGGCTTCATCGAGCGTGCATGAATACTGGTTAAAGGGAAACGAAAGCCGGCTTTTTGGGCCAAGATTGCTGAAGTTGCCAATGCGTGTGTCAAAATCAATTAAAACCTGATAATCTGTAGCGAGAAAAGCCGGTTTGGCACCCTGAGCGGGCATGAGCGAAAAGTCGGCGGTATCAGCCTTAAATCTGTGCGCCAATAGATCAAACCATGAAGAGGTGACCTTGGCCTGCTCGAAGCTCAGATTACCTTGTGCCTTAAGCCCGGAAGGGGAAATGTCCATGCGGCCGAGAAACGAAGCACCGGCATAGAGTCGGGCTGCATCCTTCAGGGTTTGCAGGTAAACAATATTGTCCGGCACGTTCCATTGAAACTTCAGCAGCTCACCCGAGCCCTCAGGAAACTCAACAGCTGCGCGCAGTTCGTTCATTATCCACTGATCGGTTATAGCAGAAACCGAGTCGGGATAGAACCTAAACTGTTTCGAATAAATTCTAGACGTCTGATAATCAAGCTGCCCAAGTCCTATAAAACCATCACCTGAGAGGGATACCTCTGTAAAATATCTCGCCAGACCATCGAACATGGGATAGCCCTCGGCTGGCAGCTTGTGGGTAAACCCAAGGGCATAATCAGGCATCACGTTCAACTGTTCACGGATAACAGGAAACATTCTACCCGAGTTGAGATAACCGGTAATGCGAAAATTCTCGGTGGAAAAATTGCTAAGGCTGTCGATGCGAAATGGGTCGACCACATAATAAAAGGAGTCGCGTTTTAGGGTTCCCTGCTGTATTGACGGGCTATCGAAATAGACATACGACTCGCCGGTGCTTGTAAAGGAAGGAAACTCCGTCAGGTTGTTACGGCCCGATTTGTTTCGTGGCTCATCGATCCGGAGATAGCCGGTAAGGTCAGCTATTACGTTTCTTACTTTAACGTATTCGGGTTTGCGGCCGGGCTGAGCATCCTTTTTCAACACAGAAAAAGCCAACGAGTCGACAAAAGAAAACTGAAGCCGGAATGGCTCGTATTCAAATACAGCTTCACGGGCATAAAAATCAAAAAGCCCGGCCCTCACATGGCCTTTGAAACGGAAATCGCGATTTTTGCCAAAAACAACCTGATTCTCCTCTGGAATAAGCTGAACACCTTGTTTTTCGCTGAGCACGACTTCGTCAACTCCACGTACTGTAAGACTGAAGTCGCTGATTTTCATTATTACATTGGAAGTTCTGGCCTGTGTTTCCGAATTGAGACGAAGCACATCAAAATCCTCCTTGCCTGCCGAAGCCTCCAGCGCGGAATAGAAGGCAGGCAATACCGTTATCAGGTTTGAGTCGCCATCATAGAGCATATATCCCCTTTCGACAAGGTTGAGCACCAGGGCTACTACTTGTTCGGGAGGTTTGCGCATGTAGGAGGCAAGGAAATTGAGCTGAACTGCAGAACCCGCGCCTGTGTCTTCAAGATATTTTTCGATCACATACATGGGGTGCACCTCATCGACCATCTGAAGTCGTCGAAACTCGGATTCTGAGAAAAAATCGTAAGATGCGACGCTGGCCCGGCTTTGCGTGTTCATGGCGTCGAGGCTGCGAAAATGCACAAAGTCCTCGTCAATGTTCCAGTAAAGAGCTTCGGAAGTCAGATAAAGATTGTGGTATGAGCTGTTGAAAGGCGCCCTGCCGCGTCCTTCGTTACTCCTGACTGCAATGATTTGCCGGCGCGCATTGTCGAAGCGAAAGTCAAGACCCGGATGATGCAGGCTATCGTCTTCAAAATAAAAACTAAGTGCTGTTTTACGCGACTGCGTCTGTTGCCTGCTCAGGTCGAAACGTTGAGCCCGGACTTCAGCTAACCGACGGTTGCCCTGCCTGAAAATCAATCGTGCCGGGCTTTCATCGCCGGCCTCGCCTATGAGCGTACGGCCCTGCATGAGCACTTCGCCTGAAAAATCAACGCCGGGATAAATGTCTTTCAAGCCGACACGACTTAAAGAAGACTTAAACTGGGGATGCGGGGTGCGATCGGTTGGCGGAGCGCTATACACCTGATCTTCAAATGCTCCCTGCAACGGTTGGTTTATCCTGCCGGGAAATCTGGCGATAACCGGAGAAGCGTTCACAACAGGGCGATTCATGTCGATGCTGTAGTCGGACAGCTCTACCCAGGCTTCCTCAAGCGGAATACCGAAACGTTCCCATCCTGCTTTTCCACCGCGTCCTGTCCACTGCTGATTAATAAACCTCAACAGGCCGGAGGTCTCGTAAATCCTGAGGCTGTCCCTTTGTGTGGCACAAGCAAGTGTGGCTGCACTAACCCTGAGCATCAGTGCAGTATCAAATTCAAATACAGCATTCCCTTGCCTGAGGTACCAGTTTGCTGTACCCCGGCCGGCAATGCGTTGCTGATTAATGAGCTGAAGCGTTTGATCAATCAGCCGCTCGGCGGGCCGCGTGTCTCTGCCCGAGAGCATCGACTCAAACTGTGTCATCCAGGGAACAAAGCCCTTAATGGGAAAGTCATCTTTTAATAAAGCCACTGCAATTGTCAGAACACCAGCCTGTTGAGGATGTACACGCATGCGGAGTGTCTCCATTCGCGAAACGATGCTTTGAAAGCGTCTGATCTCATGCTGATTTAATGCACCGCCTGAAGCAGCCTCACGAAGTGCACTGATCTGTTTGCCTATAGTTTCAACCACTGAAGGCTGCTGACGTTCGGTAAGGCGTTGTTGAAAATTTGTAAAAAACACCTCAGGCGGTTCCGCTTCCTGAGCAAGCAGGCCACAAACCAGGGTGTTTAGTAGCAATAGTATCACCAAGCTCCTGAACATCAAGGTCATAGGCTTTGTGATTTGGTGATTAACGCTTGTAATATACTGCGGCTACCCAGTTGTTGCGACTGATGTGTTCCGCATAGGTGAGGCAGTTAGCCGTTGCCTCTTCGTTTATGGCAGGAAGATCCTGCTCGTAAAAACCGCTAAGAATGAGGTAGCTCCCCGGGAGCAGCGATTGCGCATAAAACCGCAGATCGGTCAGCAAAATATTCCGGTTGATATTGGCTAATGCATAGTCGAAGGTGCGACAAGCCAGGTTACGCACATCGCCCAATTCGACGATAACATGGCTTACATCGTTGAGCGCCACATTGTCGATGGCATTGCCAAAAGCCCAGTCATCGATATCGATGGCCACTGCCGACAGGGCATTCATTTTCATGGCAAGAATGGCAAGGATGGCAGTGCCGCAACCCATGTCGAGCACATGCTTTCCGGCGGGTGAGTAGCGAAACATCAGCTCCATGACGAGAGAGGTTGTTTCGTGGTGTGCGGTGCCAAACGACATGCGCGGCTCGATGAGGAGGTCGAATTCATAGGAAACATCCGGCTCATGAAAAGGCGCCCTGACACGGCAACATTCGTTGATGACGACCGGGTTGTAGTTGGACTCCCACACCTCATTCCAGTTTTT
>DAIOUP010000207.1:0-4709 GCA_036759465.1 Bacteroidales bacterium | reverse complement strand
TATTCAGATAGTGGGCATTGACGACAACTATCTTTACAACTCCGGCTTTGAGGTGGAAAAAGGCCGCAACATAACAGCTTCAGAGGCTTTTCAGGGCAGTCATGTGGCGGTTGTCGGCAGTGCAATAGCCAAAGATCTTTTCAAGAACGATGAAGATCCCATTGGTCAGTTTATTTCCGTTGGACCAGGAAAATACCGCATCGTGGGCGTGTTGAAGGAAAAAGGATCGAGCATGGGCTTTAGCGGCGACCGAAACTGCCTGTTGCCCATCAACAATGTTCGGCAATACTTCTCCAGGCCCAATATGAACCACACGATCAGCATAAGGGCGCGCACCGCCGAAGAAATGGACGCTGCTGTGGGTGAAGCTACGGGCGTTTTTCGGATTATTCGCAACGATCCGCCTGGCAAGCCCGAAACTTTTACCATCGTAAAGAGTGATAATATTGCCAATATGCTGCTCAACCTAACCAGTACAGTAAGGCTTGGAGCAACGTTTATCGGGCTGATCACGCTTTTTGGTGCCGCCATCGGCTTGATGAATATCATGTTGGTTTCCGTAACCGAGCGCACACAGGAGATTGGCATTCGCAAAGCTTTGGGAGCAACAAGGAGGGCAATTCGCGACCAATTCCTTATCGAGGCAATAATTATTGCACAAATTGGCGGTTTTGTAGGAATTATTGCAGGAATATTCGTAGGCAATATACTTTCCGTAATTATAGGCTCTTCATTTATCATTCCCTGGCTTTGGATAGTTGTGGCCGTTGTATTGTGCTTTGCGGTGGCCCTGATGTCAGGCTCCATACCGGCCAATAAGGCTGCCGCCGTCGACCCCATCGAGTCGCTTCGTTACGAATAAATGGCATTCCAAAACAATTAACTTATGCAAGGTTTCGATAAAAACACCCCACGTGAGAGTTTTGGTTCACAAATCGGGGTTATTGCCGCCGCTGCAGGCTCGGCCGTGGGCCTGGGCAATATTTGGCGATTCCCTTATGTAGCCGGCGAAAATGGCGGAGGCGCTTTCCTGCTCACTTACCTTGCCTTCGTATTGATAATTGGCGTACCGGCCATGCTGTCGGAATTTGTTGTTGGGCGCAAAGCCCAGCGAAATCCGGTAGGTGCATTCAGACGCCTGGCACCCGGATCGGCATGGCCGGCGGTGGGTTTTATCGGAGTGGCAGCCGCATTTACCATTTTGGCCTTCTACACCACCGTAGCCGGATGGACGCTCGAATACCTTTATCTTACCATATTCGACAAGCTCGACAATCTGCAAAAGAAAGATCTGGAAAACACATTCAAAACCTTTGTAGCCAGCGGCTGGCGCCCGGTAATGTGGCAGGTTGTGTTTATGCTGCTCACCGGTTTCATTGTTTTCAAAGGAGTGAAAAACGGCATCGAGCGCTCCACAAAAATCATGATGCCCCTGTTGCTGCTCATCATTATCGCTCTGGGTATCCGAAGTTTGACACTGCCTGGCGCTGCGGAAGGTTTAAAATTTCTTTTCCGTCCCGATTTCAGTAAAATAAATGCCGGTGTGATGCTTCAGGCACTCGGCCAGGCCTTCTTTTCACTGAGTATTGGTATGGGAACGCTGATAACCTATGGCTCCTACATCCGCAAAAGTGAAAACCTTGGTAAAACCGCCATATCAGTTTCATTGGCAGATACTGCAATTGCAATTCTAGCCGGATTAGCCATTTTTCCTGCAGTTTTTGCCTTCAAAATTACTCCTGAGGCCGGCCCAAGCCTTGTTTTTATAACCCTTCCGATGATCTTCGACCAAATGGCGGGTGGTGTTATCTTCGAGCTGGTCTTTTTTATTCTGCTGGCAATAGCGGCACTCACTTCCACCATCTCGGTGCTCGAAGTGGCAGTGGCCTATTTTGGCGAGGAGCTTTCGATGGGAAGGAAAAAAGCTACTATTCTTTCCACCGTTGCAATTACTATTCTTGGCATTTTCACCACATTGAGCATGGGACCAATGCCCGAACTCCGTATTGCCGGACTTAGCCTTTTCGACCTGCTCGACAAAACATCGGCCAATGTGCTGCTGCCTTTGGGTGGCCTCTGCATCGTCCTTTTCGTTGGCTGGAAACTGAAGCCTGAAGCCGTTATCGGCGAAATCAACAATGAAGGTACACTCAGGGCACGCCTGGCACCCCTGCTTATGTTTATCGTCAAATTTCTGGCTCCTTTAGCCATAGCCCTCGTTTTCCTCAATGGATTAGGTTTGTTTGGCTTCTTCGGAGGCGGCGATCTTTAACCTTCACCTCAATAGCAGCATACCATAATGTTGCACAACATCATAAAATTTTGGCTCAGCTTTTCAGGCCGGGAGCAACTGGCGTTGATTGTGTTATCAGCGCTTATCTTCATCGTACTGATCATCAGGTTACTGGCATCCACATTTATCAGCCCTCCGGCGCCCGATCTCAGCAAAGCAGCTTTGATTGCAATGCAAAATGTGGCAGAAACAAACGCATTGGAGATTGCAGAGGCTGACGCCAGCAGTGACATCGGTTCTTTCGAACGAGAAAGACCCAGTATTAAACTAACACCTTTTCCTTTTGACCCGAATACCGCTGATGAAGAAACGCTGAAAGCACTGGGGCTGAGACCGGAACAAGTCAAAAACATTCAGAACTACAGAGGAAAAGGCGGTAAATTCAGAACAGCTGCCGATTTTGGCCGATTGTTCAGCATTAGCAAAGATGAGCATGAGCAGCTGGCACCCTACATTAACATTAGTCAGGAAGCTTCCGGAAATCAGTCATCAGTCAGGTCGGCCGAAACCATTGCAGTAAGAGAGAGACCTGCCCTTAATATTGTTGACCTAAATGAAGTCGACTCCATGGCTTTGTTATCGCTACCAGGATCAGGGCCATGGACTGCACATCGTATCCTGAAATACAGACAATTACTCGGAGGTTTTGTTAAGCCCGAACAGTTAATGGAGGTACGCGGAATCGACAGTCTGAAATTCGAAGCGATGAAACCATGGGTACAGGTAAAAGCAGCCAGCCTCACGCCTTTGCGTATCAATTTCATGGATTTCAGGGATCTAATCAAACACCCATACCTTAGCTTTGATCAGGTAAAATCCATTGTAAACCAGCGAGACCGCAGAGGATTTATCAGGCAACCCGGCGAATTGCTTCAACTCGAACATTTTTCCACCAGCGATTTGGAACGTCTTCAGCCCTATCTGCGTTTCGACTAATTCTTTCTGAATAAAGTCTTAAAATGCCCTTCTCCAGGCAACCTAAGGCCTGGCTTGCTGTATCTTTGGGCAAAACAACAAGCCATGAAAAAAATGCTACTTACGGGCCTTTTTTTGACCTGCTTAATCATTTCAACGTCAGCACAAGTAAACGACGAAAATCTGGAACAACTGATTACCAAGTTAAAAGCCAGACAACAGGATCGGAGCGATAGGGTTAAAGCCTATTTGCTGACCGTTGGTGTTGCTGACCGAAAGGAAGAACAAGGACGAACTTGGCAGCTCATGGATGTTAAAAATGGAGTGCCTTATTATAATATCACCCACAACCTCGACGCTGCCACTGTACACAAAGCTACACAGGTGTGGCCAGGCGGTTCCACAGGCTTCAACCTCACGGGATCAGGAGTTAATCTTGGCATTTGGGACGCCGGAAAGGTACGCAACACCCATCAGGAGTTTTTCGATGGTGCGACGAGTCGGGTTACTCAGGTAGATGGGGCAACCTCTAACCATGACCACGCAACCCATGTGGCGGGAACAATGATCGCAGCAGGTACGGTTTCTGCAGCCAAGGGTATGTCATATGCTGCCCAGCTAAAAGCCTACGACTGGAACAGCGATGAAACCGAGATGGCAACCGCTGCAGCGGGCGGGCTGAGGGTTTCGCAGCACTCTTACGGCTATATTACCGGCTGGGCCTATGGCAGCTGGTCGAACAATACGGGCTGGCATTGGTTTGGCGACGCAGCCGTCAGCACAACAGAAGATCATAACTGGGGCTTCTACAGCGATCAGGCCCGCGACTGGGACCAAATTGCCTTCAATGCCCCCAACTATCTCATTGTCAAATCGGCAGGTAACGATCGCGGCGAAGGCCCTGCTCCTTCTACCTTACACTATTATATGAATCCTGCCATGGGCTATGCCTGGGAGGCCAGCACCGCAACACGATCGCTCGATGGCGGAAGCACAGGCTATGATTGCATATCGCATTCGGCAACTGCAAAAAACCTGCTCACCGTGGGTGCAGTTACCAACACCGGAGTCATGAGTTCGTTCAGTGGATGGGGGCCAACCGACGACGGGCGCATTAAACCCGACATTGTAGCCAAGGGCGTTAACGTTTACTCTTCCGTTGCCACCAACAATACCAGCTATGCCTACTACAATGGCACCTCTATGGCAGGCCCAGTTGTCAGCGGTTCGGTTGGCCTGTTGCTTCAGCATCAGGAAAACCTGCATCCAGGCACTCCGCTCAGGGCAGCGACACTCAAGGCACTGCTCATACATTCAGCCGACGATATGGTGAGTGGTGCTCCTGGCCCCGACTATCGCTTTGGATGGGGCATGCTCGATGTGCAGAAAGCAGCCCAGATCATGGCTGACAACGCTTCCACCAACGCGCACATCAGTGAGTTGACGATCAATAATGGTCAAACCCTCCGCATGCCTGTTCAGGCTACCGGCAGTGCACCCC
>DAIOUP010000206.1:0-4728 GCA_036759465.1 Bacteroidales bacterium | reverse complement strand
GTTATAGAAGCTTTTGTTAGCTAAATTTACGCTCTGATCAACGCATTACTTGTAGGACTCGGTTTTAGACATCGAAGATGCACTGCTTAAAATTGCCTGTTGCTGCCATTTCATGGCTTTTAATGCTCTGGCTTTTGCTGCCTGGTGGGAATACAGTGACATACGGTGCCGACAATCCCAAATTCCAAAACCTTACAACACGTCAGGGCTTGTCGCGCGGTTTGGTCAGGCAACTGGTATTCGACGATTTTGGTTTTCTATGGATCGCCACCGAAAACGGCCTGAACCGATACGACGGTTATCAGTTTGAGGTTTTCAGGGCCAAACCCGGTGAGGAAAACGGCCTTCCCGACAACGACGTTCTATCGCTGGCCAACCTTGGCACCAGAGGTATTGCAATTGGTATGCGCAGTGGAAAGCTGGTTATTTTCAACCCACATCGAGGCGCGTTTGAGCCGGTAATCATGCCTCCTTCTGTCGCTGATGCTTTTGCCAGCTGTGAGCCCGACTATCTTGCTCCCGATGCAAACGGAAACCTATGGATTTCAAGCACCAACGGATTATTTGCCTTTGCGCCGGCAACAAGCGAAGCATGGCAATTTACACCAGCCAACAGCGGTCTTAAAACCCAATATGTCAAGCACGCCTATTTCGACCGTGCGGGCAATCTATATCTTGCCACCGATGCTGGCCTTGCCAGGGTTGACAACTGGCAAAAGCCGGCAGAAGCCACTATCAGGAGCTTCGACAACACTGGGGTGTCAAGCTCCTATGCCAAACGTGTGGTGCAGGATGCCGGTGGAAGAATCTGGCTTGCGCACGACGGAGGTCTTAGTCTTTTCGACCCCGTTAACGAAACATTTATGTTGCATCTGGCACATCAGGCCGACAACCCATACTCGCTGGCTAACAATTACATAAAGGACATTACGGCAGCGCTGGACGGACAACTGTGGATAGGGCACGATCTGGGCGTGTCGGTATTCGATCCTATAAGATTGCAATTCAAAAACTACACCGCCGATCCGGATACCGAACATAGCCTGGTGAACAATTATGTAAAATGCGTGATAACGGATGCTCAGCAGCGCGTTTGGATTGCTACGGATCAGGGTATCAGCATCTGGGACCCATTCAAGGAACCCTTCCAAAGCCTGGTTTTCAGACCCGGGGTAGCCGGCGGACTCAGAGGAAATTTGGTTTACGACATCTGGGAAGACCGGCCCGACCGCGTGTGGCTGGCCACAAACAACGGACTACACTATTGGAACCCCGAAACAGGTGAAATTGTTGTTTTCAGAAATGAACCTGAAAATCCGGGAAGCCTTCAGAGTAATATCGTACGGGCTGTGATTCGCGACAGCCGCGGCTCGCTTTGGGTGGGTACCGACGCGGGCCTTCACCGCATGACCGAAACTGCACGCGGCATAGCGTTCGAACATTTCGATGCAGGTCCGGCCGATGGCCGACACTTAAACAACGCTTTCGTTGTTGCCATAAGGGAAACTGCCGATGGCAGCATCTGGACCGGAACATGGGGCGGAGGAGTAAATATTTTTAATCCGGCGACCAAGACCTTTACCTACCTCACCGAAAATTCCGAACAGGAGTCGCTCAGGCTTAACAACAATAAAATTGCCAATATTTTTGAGGACAGCAAGGGAAACATCTGGCTGCGTAGCGGCAACATTTTCGACCCGATTACAAAATCGATCAAAACTTTTCCATTCTCTCCTGTCCCTGATAATATCAACTTCATTTACGAAGATTCCCGCGGGCGCGTATGGATTGGCACCACATCCAACGGCTTGCATTATTTCGAAGAGGGCAGCAAGCAACTAAAACAACCATATCTCAACGAAGCACTTAAAGCAGGGGCATTTACAGCAATGCTCGAGGATGCTTCGGGCAATCTTTGGATGGCCACCGACAATAAAATTGTTCGCATGAACAGCGAACTTACATCCTTTCATGTTTTTGATGAAGCCGAAGGTGTGCTGGCAGGCGATTTCAGCATCGAATCGGTTTTCAGTGGAAGCACAGGCGTTTTTTATTTCGGGGGCAACCGGGGCATCACCTGGTTCAAACCTGAACAGATTACATTAAACACTAATCCTGTAAAGACCTGGATAACATCGTTCTACCTTGACAACAAGCCCTTTTTGCCTTCGTCCGGAGCGCTAAGCGACTCGGCCGTTATCTTAAAAAACCGAATCACCCTGCCTTTCAACCACCGCGATCTGGTAATCCAATTTACGGGCATCAATTATACCAACAGTCAAAAGAACCGTTTCGCCTACCGAATTGAAGGTCTGCAGGAAGAATGGTCGGAGTTGGGTGCTGATTCCAGACAAATTAAGTTTTTCAGGCTTCCTCCAGGCAAGCACAAATTGCTTTTGCGCGCTGCCAACAGCAGTGGAATCTGGAACTCCGAGCCGCTTGTTTTTGAAATCAATGTGCTTTATGCCTGGTATCAGCATTGGTGGGTCTGGCTCATTGCCACACTGTTGCTAACCGGCATTGTGCTACTCATAATGCAAATCAGAACCAGAACACTCAATGCACAGAAAAAATACCTCGAAGAAAAGGTTAAGGAGCGTACGCGGCAGCTCGAAGAGCAGAAGACCGAAATAGAATTGAAAAACAAGCAGTTGCAGGAGGCCAGCAAAGCCAAATCGGAGTTTCTGGCCAATATGAGTCACGAGATCCGAACACCCCTAAACGGTGTGATTGGCTTCACCGACCTGCTCCTGAGCACCGAGCTCAGTGAAACGCAGGCCGAATACCTCAACATTATTCATCAGTCGGGCGAGAACTTGCTGAGCATTATCAACGATATCCTCGACTTTTCGAAGATAGAAGCCGGCAAGCTCGAACTGTATATCGAAAAGACAGATCTGTCTGAACTATCCAGCCAAACGCTCGACATCATTACCTTCCAGGCTCAAAGCAAGGGACTTGAAGTATTGCTTAACCTGCATCCACAATTACCCCGTTATATTCATGCCGACAGCATTCGGCTCAAGCAGGTGATCGTGAATCTTTTAAGTAATTCGGTCAAGTTTACGGAATCGGGTGAAATAGAACTAAAGATTGAGCCAATCAGCCCTGTCAAAGATCAAAGAGCTACAATCCGATTCGTTGTCCGCGATACTGGCATTGGCATCAACCCTGAGAAGGTTTCCATGATTTTCGAAGCTTTCACCCAGGAAGACAGCTCAACCACAAAACGGTTTGGCGGCACAGGCCTCGGGCTAACCATATCCAATCGTTTGCTCGGACTGATGGGCAGCAGGCTTCAGTTAATCAGCAAACCCGGAAAAGGCAGCACTTTCTTTTTCGATCTTGAGCTTAAGTGCGAGAGCAATGGAGATGACAACATTCACGACCTTAACTGGGTGAAAAAGGCCCTTATTGTTGACGATAACGACAACAACCGCGCTATTCTTGCCAAAATGCTCATGGCACTTGATGCCGAGGTGGTTGAAGCATCCGGCGCAAGTCAGGCCATTAAACTGCTGCTTGGCGGACAACAATTCGATTTGCTCTTTGTGGACTACCATATGCCCACCAACGATGGGCTGGAGTTTGTTGAGCAATTGCATAAAGTGTCGGGCTTCAGTTTCGACAAAACCAAAATAATCCTTTGGCACAGCTCCAACGACAATAATATTTTGGCCGGAAAAGCCGAACAACTTGGCGTGCACATCAGGATGACCAAGCCTGTTTCGCAGCAAAAGCTTTTTGAAACAATTCATAAGGTAAAAAACCTCAAAGCCAATCCTCAGACTCTGGCCAGACCTTCGAAACAGTTTCTGGGAAAGTTCGACATCATGTTAGTCGAAGACAATCCGGTGAACATGCTGCTGGCCAAAACCCTGGTTAAAAAAATTCTTCCACAGGCCAGAATCATTGAATGTCAGAACGGTCTGGTAGCGCTAAATCGTTGTCGCGAGCAGCTGCCAAACCTCATTTTCATGGATATTCAGATGCCCGAGATGAACGGCCACGAAGCCACTCGACAAATCAGGATGCTGCCTGGCGCCACCGAGATTCCGATAATCGCCGTTACTGCCGGAAATATCAAAGGTGAGCGTGAACGCTGCATCGAATCGGGAATGAACGACTTCCTTACCAAGCCCATTGTGGAAGTCACCTTATCCGAAGCACTTGCCTTATGGCTAAACATCGACTCCCCTACCAAGCAGGACCATAACACACAACATGATTTTGAAAGTCATAATCTATCCACCGGTTTTTCGGCGGAACTCTTAAAGGCTGACCTTGGAACCGACCCTGTATTTCTCAGGGAATTCCTTCTGGTATTGCATGAGAGCCTTGAACAAACGAATTCCGAATTAAAAGAAGCATACCAAAATAAGGATCTGGATAAGATGCGGTCGCTTGCCCACAAACTCAAAGGCACCGCGCTAACCATCAAAATGGAAGGATTAGCCTCCTTGGCATCTCAACTGGAAAGAGTGGAACAAGCCGGCACCGAAAAGGCCGAAAGGCTTTTCGCAATGATGAGCGCTGAGCTTCAGATCATTAAAATGCAAGTGAAGGCAGAAATTGAAAAAATCGCATGATTTGTTCTCCTTATTGATTGACTACTGCACCCTACAACAACCGAAAATATCCTTTTAAGCATACCGCATTTCGCATTTGAGCCAGAAAATTCAGATTGAATCATTTGGCAATCAGAACAAATCAATATTTATTTATTAC
>DAIOUP010000205.1:0-4741 GCA_036759465.1 Bacteroidales bacterium | reverse complement strand
GGTTTTCTTTGCAGCCCAGTTCGTGGCCTGGTTCAGGTGGAGTCATCTGGGCCTGATTATCGCCATCCGCGGGGCGGAAGTGCTTCACCAGCTCAATCTGGGAATGGTGCCGCTGCTCATCATGTTTGTTCTTTTGTCGGGCTTCATAAATCTGTTTATGGGGAGCGCCTCGGCCAAATGGGCTATTCTGGGGCCGGTGTTTATACCCATGTTCATGCTGCTTGGCTACAGTCCAGAGCTATCGCAGGCCGTTTTCAGGGTGGGCGACAGCGTTACCAATATCATCTCGCCCATGATGAGCTTTTTTGCACTCATTATCGTCTATTTCGAAAAATACGACCCGAAAGCGGGCATTGGTACACTAATCTCCACCATGCTGCCATATACGCTGTGGTTTTTCGTGGTATGGACGGCATTCCTTGTCATATGGGCATTTATTGGCATTCCGCTTGGTCCCGGCGCACCTATTTATTATCCCTGACAATATCGAATTCGGCGTTTATGTGGTAATTTAGCATTGTCTAAAAAGCCCGTCATGCCGACCAGATTACCCAAAAAAAACACTAACCGTCGCAGAAGCGCCAAAAAGCAGCAACCGGCCCTGAAAGGCTTCCTGTTGTTGCTGGTTGTTCTTATTAGCCTTGCAATCATTGCCTTTGCCGCCACGCATGTTTATGTCCGATTGAACAAGCAAACATCAAAACCAGTGATCACTGAGCAGCCTAAGCCGCAAAATGCCGATACGGTTGCCGTTGTTGAACCTACTCATGCCGAACTACCAAAAACCGAGGTGCAGAAAAAAACCGAATTCGAACCCGGCCTGGCAGGCACATGGGTGAGCAACAGCAGCAGCGCGATGATTACCTTCGAAGGCGATAACTACACCCTGGATCTTCCTTCGGTGGAAGATATTCCTGTCATCAAAGGCTCATTTTCCCTTTCCTCCGGTACACTTATCCTAAAAACATCTGAAGGTCCACAACATTGCAACAAAACAACCGGACGCTACAGCTACAAGCTTAAAGGCGACGAACTCACCCTCAGGCTGCAGTCCGACGGATGCAAAACACGCTCCAATCAACTGAATTCCAGTTTCTTCAGACTGTATGGCAAATTCTGATCTGACTTAAGACTGCGCGCAACAGCCTGACCTCACCTCTTCATTTAAGATTTCATTAACGAATACCCAAATTGGGGTATGGTGCCGCTTTTGGCTTCGCAGGACCTTTGCTGCGTGAATAAATAAATGTCATGTGCAAAACCTTAACCCCTACCTTCATTCTATTACTACATCTTTTCAGCATCAACTTGCTCGCCGGAGAACCATGCACCTCAGTCAGCGGAAAAGTGCAGAGCAAGGGAAAAGCCGTTCCTTTTGCCACTATCCAGGTTTCCGGCAACAATATTGGCACTGTTGCCGACCTGCACGGCCACTGGATGCTGACGCAGCTTCCTCAGAGCAAAGTCAGACTCAAAGTTCAGAGTGTTGGCTACGAGCCTGTTGAGAAGGAAATTGACTGCAGCAGCCTTCAGGGTGATGTATTCTTTGAACTTATTCCCCTGCGCATTGGGTTGAATGAGGTAGTGATAACCGGTTCAAGATACGAGGTTTCGCGCAGCGAAGCACCTGTAATTGTAAACGTTTTGCGCCCTGAAATGCTCAAATCGGCCGGTGCGGTCTGTCTGTCGGACGGTCTTTCGCTCACGCCCGGCCTCAGGGTTGAGAACAACTGCCAGAACTGTGGTTTCCAGCAGGTACGCATTAATGGGCTCGAAGGGCCGTACTCGCAAATCCTCATCGACAGCAGGCCGATTATCAGCGCATTGAGCGGCGTGTATGGCATTGAGCAGATACCATTGGCCATGATCGACAGGGTTGAAGTGGTAAGAGGCGGCGGATCAGCCCTCTATGGCTCAAATGCCATTGCAGGCACCATCAACATCATTACGCGCGAACCGCTGAAAAATCATGCCGAAGCCACCTCAGGCCTTTCACTGATTGATAGCAAGGTCCCTGATAAAAATCTCGGGTTTAATGTGACGCTCGTGAATGAAGAACGAACAGGAGGAATGAGTCTTTTTGCCAGCACACGAAACCGTGGGCACTGGGATGCCAATGGCGACGGATTTTCCGAAATCGGACTTATCGAAGCAAAGAGTCTCGGCATACGATCGTATTGGAAACCAAATACAAAGGGCAAACTGACAGCTACCTATCGTTACATCGACGAGTTTCGGCGTGGAGGGAATAAATTCGATCTGCAACCTCACGAAACGGATATCACCGAACAGACCGATCACAAAATTCACGGAGGCGAATTGGTTTTCGACCTATTAAGGGCTGATGGCAAAGGAAAAACCTCTGTTTACTCCTCAGCACAGCACATCCATAGGCACTCCTACTATGGAGCAGCACAAGACCCCAATGCCTACGGCAAAACCAACGACCTTACTTTTGTGGCCGGAACGCAGTGGTACAGACAGTTAGAAACCTTGTCACGTTTGCCTGTAAACCTGGTTGCAGGCGCCGAGTGGCAGCACAACGAGATGCACGACCAGATGCCGGGCTATGAGCGCGAGCTTAATCAACATATTAATGTTGTTGGCATTTATGGTCAGGCCGAGCTTAAGCACAGCCGTGCGAGACTCTTGTTGGGCATGAGGGCCGACAGACATAATTTGATTTCCAGACCCATTATTAGTCCGCGCCTTACCCTGCTAACCAACCTCAACACCGGCACCCAATGGCGTACAAGTTTTTCTACCGGTTTCAGGGCGCCGCAGGCGTTCGACGAGGACCTGCATATCATCGCCGTCAATGGCGGCGTTATGCTCATCAGGCTTCATCCGGGATTGCGTCCGGAGTATTCCCGGAGCCTGAGCAGCTCGCTCGAAACGAATACCAGCATCCGCAACACCCCAATTAATGCCGTTGCCGAAATATTCTACACCCGATTGCAAGACGTTTTTGTCCTTGAAGCTTTGGAAACCGATGCAAACGGAAACATGATTGTGGAACGACGGAACGGCAGCGGTGCACGGGTAATGGGGTTCAATCTTGAACAACGCACAGAAATCGGCAGCAAAACAAGCGTTCAGTCGGGACTTACACTTCAAAGAAGCCGCTATTTTGAGCCTGAAGTTTGGAGCGAAGACCCCGAAGCAGAACCCTTACACCAACTCCCCAAATCGCCGGATATTTATGGTTATGTAAATATCAGCCACATGGCTAATGCCCGCTGGAGCAAGAGCCTGAGCCTGAAATATACAGGCCCTATGAAAGCCCTGCATTTCGCGGGCTTCGTCGAAAAAGACCAGATAAAGGATACGCCCGCCTTTCTGGAACTTGACCTACGGACTTCCTATACAATCAATCTTTCCGGCAAGTGGCAAATGAGGCTCGAAGCGGGCATTCAAAACATTCTGAATAGCTTTCAACGCGATTTTGACAAAGGAATGTTTCGCGATGCGGGATATATGTATGGTCCCATGCGACCCAGGACTTATTTCATGGGGCTTAAAATCAACAGCATCTGACAATATTATGTGTTGCAGCAATGTGCAAAAAATGGTTTAAAAGTTAATTAAGCAATCTCTTGCACTGCGCGACCCGGTATCTCCCCTGCAATACACCGTGATATGATTCGTCAAAGATTTTGCTGAGATTTATGTCGTTTCACCGTATTTATTCCGTCAGACCACTGAGACTCAAAATTTTTTGCGGGATAAATTCTCGGCAATTATAGGCAAATCGAAAAAAGATATTTATAAACCATTGATTAATTGATATTTACAATTTTTATCAGTTTTTAATTAGTTGCAAATTATCCTCAGGCCCCGACAGAATTAACTTTATTTTTGAGTCTTGGTTACATTTGCATATGATCAATGATTTGTTACCAAAACCAATATCGATGAAAAAGATTTACATCCGGGGCATTTTTCTGCCTTTAATCATTTTGATCTTCCTGCAAAACAGCGCATTGCTGTTTGCGCAACGAACAGAATTTCAATTCGATAATACAAAAGCAGAAGGCATTTCGGTATTTCGTTCAGCTAAGGATGGCCTTCGGTTTTCTTATCACATTCCGCGTATGTCCCTCAACACCGTAGAGGAAAATGGGTTTTCCGGTCAAGTGATTGAGCTGCAAGGAATTTATCTTCCGGCCGATGAGGGCAATCCCAACCTTCCGGCCATCAGCCGTTACATCGCTTTGCCGCAGGGAGCAACAGCCAACCTAAATATTCTAAGCGTCCAAAAGCAGGTAATCCCCAATGTTGACCTGATGGCCGCTCCCAACATCCCATTGGGCAACGACGATAATCCATTGAGCTACAATCGCAAAGCGGACATTTATGGCAAGAACGCTTTCTTCCCTAATGAGCCTTTTATACTTGGCAATCAAACACAACTGAGAGGTGTTGACGTTGTGATGTTCAGTTTTACCCCGTTTCAATACAACCCGGTAACGAAGGAGCTTGTTGTTTATCACAACATTGAGGCCGAAATTGTTTTCAATGACGGCAATGGTCAGGTAGGTGACAATCGTCTGCGCAGCCCCTGGTGGGACCCTATCATCAAAGACCACGTGCTTAACAGCAATATTCTTCCTGAAATTGACTATGCCGCACGCACAAGAGAGTGGCTTGGCAATCGCAATCAGGGCGCCGAATACCTGATCATTACCCCTACCGGACAAGCTTTCGCGCAATGGGCCGACAGCATCAGGGTGTTCAGGCA
>DAIOUP010000204.1:0-4773 GCA_036759465.1 Bacteroidales bacterium | reverse complement strand
GAGATCGACGAAGGGCATGCCGAAGCGTAGGTCAGGTTTGTCGGAGCCATATAGTTTCATGGCGGAGGCATAGTCCATACGTTCAAACGGGCCGGGATCGAAGCCTTTCACTTGAAGGAAGAGGTGGCGGGTGAGGCCTTCGAAGGTGTTGAGCACGTCTTCCTGGGTCACGAAGGCCATTTCGCAGTCTATCTGGGTGAATTCGGGCTGGCGGTCGGCGCGCAGGTCTTCGTCGCGGAAGCAGCGCACAATCTGGAAGTAACGGTCGTAGCCGGCCACCATCAGGATTTGCTTGAAGGTTTGCGGCGATTGTGGCAGGGCATAAAACTCGCCTGGATTCATGCGCGAGGGCACCACAAAGTCGCGTGCACCTTCGGGGGTCGATTTGATGAGGTAAGGTGTTTCTATTTCGAGGAAGCCCTGGCTGTCCATGTAGCGGCGTGTTTCGAAAGCCAGACGGTGTCGCAGCTCGAGGTTTTGGCGCAAGGGGTTGCGGCGCAGGTCGAGGTAGCGGTATTTCATGCGCAGTTCGTCGCCACCGTCGCTTTTATCTTCGATGGTAAAGGGCGGGGTTTTACTGGCGTTTAATACTTCGATAGCGGAAGGCAGCACTTCGATGTCGCCCGTGGGCAATTGCGGATTTTTGGAAGCGCGTTCCTGAACGGTGCCCTGCACACGGATCACATATTCGCGGCCCAGGCTGCGTGCTTGCTGCATAAGTTCGGGGCTCGAGATACCCTCCTCGAGGATGATCTGGGTGATGCCGTAACGGTCGCGCAAGTCGATCCAAATGAGCGAGCCTTTATCGCGCAGGCGCTGTACCCAGCCGCTGAGGGTTACATTTTTGCCGGTATCGGCTATACGGATTTCGCCGCAGGTGTGTGAACGGAAGTGCATCGTGTCGAATGTATTGCTTTCGGGGCGCGAAGATACGAAACTCGGCTCGGTGAATGGTGATTGGGGAATGGTGAATGGCGGGTTTTGCTTATCAAAGTACAGATAAAGAGCGTGTTATGGTTAATAATTTCCCTCAGCCCTGCTGAACATAAAAAACTAATCGGTTTTATTGACGATTACTTTTTACCAATGTAACTGATAGTCTCCCTTGCTGCACCTTACACCACCTGAAGCTATTTTGCTTTGATAATTAGTCACTTTCGTTTCACTGCCTCTGAAATTTACCGCATTGGGCCACCCATAAGCGGTAGCGAAAAATTAGTTCAGTTTTCAGAATGGTGGTGTAAACAATCTCAAAACCGTTGGAAATGAGAAGGTTTTCGAATCCGCTGCGACTGAGCTGATGGGGGTGGAGCACATCGAAAGGAAGCCAGCGGAAAATGTGATGAAGCATCTGCCAACGGTGCTCGTCAACTGAAACAACGATTGTGCCTCCCTGTTTGCAGAGGCTGCGGAGCTTGCCTACAGCCCGGCCTATTTCGTCCACATGATTGATCACATTCAAGCAAAATACGATGTCACAAGGATTTGTAGAACTGAATTCCTCTGCTTTGGCCTTCAAGAAGCGGACATTACCTTCGTATTTCTGAAATAATGAGGGAAAATCCTGCTTGTATTTCTCGATCAGCGGGTCAACGGCAACAACATTACCGGGCAGAGCCATGAAAATGCCTGCAGGACCACAGCCAAGATCAAGGTAGTTGCCATCAGGTTTCAGGGTAATGTGGTTGCCGATTATGTTGATAAAGTTATTCCAGTAGTTTAGTTTCCACTGCAGGTATTCTTCGGACTTTTTATTGCGAAGATACCAACGCCACCATCGCGACTCGAAATATTGTGCAGCTTTCCACTTCAGGCCGGGCATGCTTGTACGTTCTTTATCAATGCATTAATAAGTAATGGCTGCTTGTGCTTCTCCGATATGGCTCAGAACATCAGTGTAAAAATCGTTCCTTCTTCGGGTTTCGATTTCACCGATATGGCCCCTTTGTGCATTTGCATTATCTGGCGCGATAGGCTGAGGCCTATGCCCGAGCCTTCTTTTTTGCTGGTAAAGAAAGGCATAAAAATTTTATCCATCAGGTCGGGTTTGATGCCATTGCCATTGTCAGCAATATCGATGGTGATGCGGTTGTTCACGTTTTGACTGGCCACGATGGAAATGTGCGGGTTTTCGCGCATTTTAACAGCATCTATAGCGTTGAGCATCAGGTTGATAATTACCTGATCAACCAGGTCGGGATCGGCCAGCACCATCAGGTCGTCAGGAAACACCTGCCATTTGCACTGGATATTGTGGTTCTCAAGCTTTGGGCGAAGCAGCTCGGAGGCCCGTACAAAGAGTTCTTTTACAGGGAAATAGCGAAAATTGGGTTTGGGGATACGGGTTAAATTTCGGTACACTTCAACAAAATTAAGCAGGCCGCGGCTGCGCGATCCGATGGTGGTCACGGCAGCACTGATGCTCTCGATGTCTTCGCTGTCGAGCTGTTGCAGCCGGCTTTCGCCGGTTTCGGGGTCGGTAATCATTTCCTGAATGGTGGAAGTGAGCGAGCTGATGGGTGTAATAGAGTTCATGATTTCGTGGGTGAGCACCCTGATCAGTCGTTGCCAGCTTTCAATCTCTTTGTCTTCCAGTTCGGGATGAATATTCTGAAGCGAAACCAGCACATAGGTTTCTCCCCTCATTCTGAACTCAGTGGCGTTGATGGATAGCTGGATCAGCTCGTCTTCCAAAAACACTTTGACGAGCAACTTGTCGCCCGCCTGCATCCGAAGCAGCATTTCGGGCAGGTCGTCCTTTACCGCCGATAGCTCCTGAATGCTGCGCAGATGGCTTAGCCTCAGCATTTTCTTTATGGCGTTGTTGAACACATCCACCTTGCCATCGCGCCTGAAAACGATGATGCCTATGCTAACGTGCTGCACCACGGTAAGCAGGTAGTTGAAGTGTTCTTCCTTTTCGGCACGATTGGTTTTGAAGGCCTCGATCACCTGATTGAATTCATGATTGAGTTCGGCAAAGCTTTTTCCGAGACCTTCGTCGGTAAAGTTGGCCGAAAAATCGGAATGCCGTATGCTGGCAAAGAAGCGGGCGAGCCGGCTGTTGGTTTTTTCGAGGTAGAGGATGAGGGATGCAGTTTGAAGCAGTACGAAAAGAAGGAGCACGATGGTGCTGATCATATAGCCTTCTCTGCTCCAGATTAGCGATATGGCGATAAGGCTGGCCAGCAGGAGCAGTACCCTGAGGATGATCTGCAGACGGAAGTGTCTAAAAACCATATTTTTCCATTCTGCGGTAGAGCGAGGCACGGGTGAGGCCCAGTTCGCGGGCAGCCCGGCTGATGTTTCCGCCGTGTTTTTCAATCACTTTGCGCACCAGTATTTTTTCCGTTTCTTCCAGATTAGTGGTAGAGAGGGTTGGTTCGGCCGTTTCGCGCTTTTCCGAAAGGAAAAAGTCGTGCGGTTCGAGGATGTTGCCTTCGCTCATAATGATGGCGCGTTCCACGGCATGTTGCAGTTCGCGTATGTTGCCCGGCCAGTTGTGCATTTGCAGTCGTTTAAGGGTGCTGGCGTTGAGGCGTTTGCGCGGCATTTTGTAGCGTTTGCAATACATCTCGATAAAGTGCTCGGCCAGGGCTTCAATGTCTTCGATGCGTTCGCGAAGCGGAGGTATATTCAATTCGACCGTGTTGATGCGGTACAGGAGGTCCTGCCTAAACTTGCCTTCGCTCACCATCTGGTAGAGCGGCATATTGGTAGCGCATACCACCCGCACATCAATGGGGGTTTCCTTGTTTGTTCCAAGTCGCACTACTGTGCGATTTTGTAAAACGGTGAGCAATTTCGACTGCAGGCTGGGCGAGAGGTTTCCTATCTCGTCGAGAAAGAGGGTGCCTTTGTTGGCGGCTTCGAAGCGTCCGGCACGGTCTTCGCGTGCATCGGTGAAAGCGCCCTTTTTATATCCAAACAGTTCGCTCTCAAACAAACTTTCGGTTATGGCGCCCAGATCGACACTGATGAATACCTCGCCGGCACGTGCCGAGGCACGGTGTATGGCCCTGGCTATCACTTCTTTGCCCGTTCCGTTTTCGCCAAGTAGCAATACATTGGCATCGGTGCGGGCCACCTTGCCCACAGTAGCCAGTACTTTCATCATGGCCGGACTGCTGCCGATAATCTGGTTATAGGCGGCATCCTGATCAGCAATAAGCAATTTTTGACGACCTTTCAGGTCCTGCAGTTCCACTTTCGATTTACGCACTTCGAGGGTGGCGCTGATGGTGGCCAGCAGTTTTTTGTTTTCCCAGGGTTTGAGCAGAAAGTTGGTAGCGCCTTCCTTGATACCCTGAACAGCAAGCTCAATATCGCCATAGCCTGTGATGAGGATGACCGCGGCGGCAGGATCTATTTCCAGAATTTTATTGAGCCAGAAAAATCCTTCCTGTCCGCTGGTGGCGTCGCGGGTAAAGTTCATATCAAGCAGGATGAGGTCGTAGTTTTCGTTGCGGAGCAGGTCGGGGATGTTGGCCGGATTTTTCTCGGTGTAAACCGTTTCGATATGTTGCCTCAGGAATAGCCGGGCAGCAAGCAAAACGTCGTTGTCGTCGTCAACAATCAGGATGCGGGCCTTTATTTTATCCATAACTGTGTGGTTTGGGAATCGATAAAATTAACCGGTCTGTACGAAACTGTACGCTAAGATGGACGTTTTTGAACACAAAAGGTTACATTTTTCGGAGAATATTTTTCAAATGTCTTTAAATGAATTATTTACAATACATGGCATTTTTGTGGTGCTGGCTAGTATATGGT
>DAIOUP010000203.1:0-4826 GCA_036759465.1 Bacteroidales bacterium | reverse complement strand
GGCCACACCCGCAGGCCAGCGCGATTATGTTTGCAAAATCAGGCAAATAGCCGAAGAAGCCGGCGCTTCGGGCTTTGTTTACTGGGGTGCCGAATGGGTGAGCTACAAGGGCAGCAACGCCACCGACGGCTCGAGCTGGGAAAACCAGGCCCTGTGGGATTTCAACACACAGATGCTGCCGGCTTTGGAGTGCTTTGCACCGAAAGACTAGACCTTTGCTGCCCGAAAATAGCGCTAAGACCACTCAGGAGTCAGAATCAACAGATGATTCCACCGTGATGCTCTGCAAGCGAAACTCATTTGCCCAGATTCACCTGTGCCGGAATCGAGAGGTGCCCCTGCACCATCTTCCATTGGCCCTCGGGTGTTTTTTTCAACACGCCCGTAAACCTGATGCCATTGAATGTCATGGCTTTGTCCTGATACATAAAACTGTAATTCATCCTTTGCGAAAACCAGGCCAGCTTGCCATCCTCGTTCAATCGAATAAACTGATCGCTCACGGCAATGTAGGTGTCAGTAATGAGCCCGAATTGTTTGCGGTAGGCATTGCGTATGCTGTGCCAGCCCATGAGCCGCTCGTCGCTGTCGGTGCCCAGCAGCATGGCGCTGTCGCCACTTTCCCAGATGTTTTCGATGGCGTGAAAGTCCTGGTTTTCAATGGCTATCATGTATTTTTCCAATACATTTTCCACCTTTTCGCGTTCAACGTTCAGGTCGGGCTGCGCAGTGGTTCCGGTTTGCGGCTTTCTGTTGCATGCAACAGTAGCTGCAACGACAAGAGAAAGCAGAAGTATGTAAGACCTTTTCATAGAGGAATGGTTTATGCTTCAAGGCCTTAAGATACGAAAAAATTCCCCTGATTCACAAGTACATCGAATTATTTATAACCTTTCTACCAAGATGTCTTGTTTTATCATGTCTCTGAATAAAACAGGCTGTTTTTCAAACATTTTGGGATTTTTAGCTTTCCTAATTCCAAATTCTTCCGTAAAATTGCACCTTCAAACCAGTAAGTAGAAAAGCCTCCTGTTTACGATGAAAGTAATTGATATAAAGCGATTTAGGATTTTACTGCTCATAACCTTTGTTTCTTTGATTTCTTTCAGCCCCCGCGTTTATGCTGCAGGAGGCCATGGCGAAGAGGGTTTCAATGCTGGCGAAATGATCATTTCGCACATTGTGGATGCCTACGAATGGCACATCCTTTCCATCGGTCATACCCACGTGAGCATCCCATTGCCGGTGATTCTTTACGACGTAGGACAGTGGCATGTGTTCAGCAGCGCAAAATTTCATCACGGCACCGAAAGCTACAAAGGCTACGAATTGGCCACCGAAGGCGCGCTTAAGGGCAAAATCGTGCGCAAGGCTGCCGATGGCTCCTACATCAGGCCCTACGACTTTTCCATCACCAAAAATGTTCTGGGTTTGTTTATTGCCTCTGCACTCGTGATCCTTACCTTCCTTTACATTGCCCGCATGTACCGCGTTACGCGCCGTCATGCACCACGGGGTTTTCAGGCCATTATGGAGCCCCTTATCATTTTCATCCGCGACGAGGTGATCAAGGCTTCCATAGGCGAAAAATATTACGAGCGTTTTGCTCCTTACCTGCTCACCCTTTTCTTTTTCATCTTTTTCAACAACCTGATGGGGCTCATTCCCATCTTTCCCTTCGGTGCAAACCTCACCGGCAACCTGGCGGTAACAGGTATTCTGGCCCTGTTCACCTTTATGACCATCGTCATAAGGGCCAACAAAAACTACTGGGCGCACATTTTTAATACGCCCGGCGTGCCATGGTGGCTCAAGTTTCCACTCCCGCTCATGCCCATTATTGAGCTGGTGGGAATGTTTATCAAGCCCTTTGTACTTATGGTGCGTCTTTTTGCCAACATCACGGCAGGCCACATCATCATCCTGGGCTTCATCAGCCTCATCTTCGTTTTCGGACAGAGCAATGTGTTTGCCGGTTTCGGCATCTCCATCCTGTCGGTTGTGCTGGCCATCTTCATGAATTTTGTCGAGCTGCTGGTGGCCTTTATCCAGGCATTTGTATTCACCCTGCTCTCAGCCATGTACATTGGCTCGGCAGTGGAGGAACATCATCATGAGGATCATGCCCATGCCACGGAACATCATTAAAGCAACTTTTTAACCCCAAATACCAATTCACATGCAGTTATTAAGCATCTTACTCCAAGCAGCAACGGACCTCGCTCCCATTGCCAAGGCAGCTGCCGCTATTGCAGCCAGCATCGCCGTGATTGGTGCCGGAATGGGCATCAGCCAGATTGGCCGTGGTTCGGTTGAGTCGATCGCCCGCCAGCCCGAAGCAGCAGGCGACATCCGTTCGAGCATGATCGTAACAGCCGCATTCATCGAAGGTGTTGCCTTCTTCGCCATCGTGGTGTGTCTGCTTATTGTATTCATGTAAAATCACATCCGCATCCGGTCCTCAACGGTTGGTTGAGGCCGGCTGCTTTTTTCGACAAAAAACAGAAACGACATACAAGAAAACATCAGCCTGAACTATGGAACTTGTAAACCCGGGAATAGGATTAGTGTTCTGGATGCTGCTCGCATTCGGCGTAGTGCTTTTCGTGCTGCGCAAATTTGCCTGGCCTGCCATTATGCAGGCCCTCAAGGAGCGCGAACAGCATATTGAGGAGGCCCTCCATGCCGCCGACATTGCCAGGGAAGAAATGAAAAAGCTGAAGCTCGACAACGAAGAGCTTTTGCGTCAGGCCAAGGAAGAGCGCGATCAGTTGATGGCCGATGCCAAAAAAGTGCGCGACAAACTGCTCGATGAAGCCCGTCAGAGGGGTACCGAAGAGGCCGATCGCATTGTGGCCTCGGCCCGCGAACGCATGGAAAACGAACGCATGGCGGCCATCACCGAAATGAAAAATCAGATTGCCGAAATGTCAATCGAAGTGGCCGAACGCATCCTGCGCGAAAAAATACAGACCCCAAAAGACCACGAGAGCTTTATCGAAAAAGTGCTCCGCGAAAAACAACACCTGTCGTAAACCGCCAACCCTAACGAAGCGATGAAATCAGGCATACTGCACAAACGCTACGCCCAGGCCCTCTACGACATAGCCGTGGAGCAAAACCAGCTCGAAAGGGTTCACAACGACCTGAAGCTCATCAACCAGGTGATGGACGAAAACCACCGCGAGCTGAGGCTGCCCATGATCAACCCCACAATTCCGCCGGCCAAAAAACGCCGCATCTTCCGCGATATCTTTGGGCAGCATATCCATCCCGTAACGCTCACCTATTTCGACATCCTCTTCCGCAAAGGCCGCGAAAAGGAAATACCCGGCATTGCAGCCCAATTTGAAGAGGTTTATCTCGAACACAACAACCAGGTGAGGGCCCAGCTCACCACAGCCCTGCCGGTTGACGAAGCCACAAAGCAGAAAATAGCCGCACTGGCCGCACAAAAAACCACAAAAACCATCCTCATCGAAGAACATACCGACCCGACGATCATCGGCGGATTCAAGATAAAAATCGACGACTACCTCTTCGACGCCAGCATCGACACCATGCTCAAGCGCCTGAGGGCCAAATTCAAAAAGAACCTTTACGTCAGAGAGTTTTAAAACAGCCTAAAGCAGAACATATATGGGAATCATCAAACCCGCTGAAGTTACCGCAATACTTCGTAAAGAACTATCAGGATTCGAAACAGCAGCCCAACTCGAGGAAGTGGGCACCGTGCTCCAGGTGGGCGATGGTATTGCCCGCGTTTACGGCATGGGCAATGCCGAATCGGGCGAATTGGTCGCCTTCGAAAAAACCGGCATGATGGGCATTGTGCTCAACCTCGAAGAGGACAATGTGGGCGTGGTACTCCTTGGCTCGGGCACCGGCCTAAACGAAGGCGACGTGGTGAAACGCACCGGACGCATCGCCTCCATCAAGGTGGGCGAAGGCATGCTAGGCCGCGTGATCAACACTCTGGGCCAACCCATCGACGGCAAAGGCGAAATCGCCGGCGAAACCTACGAAATGCCCCTCGAGCGCAAGGCCCCCGGCGTAATCTTCCGCCAGCCCGTGAACGAGCCCCTGCAAACCGGCATCAAGCCCATCGACGCCATGATTCCCATTGGCCGCGGCCAGCGCGAGCTCATCATCGGCGACCGCCAGACCGGCAAAACGGCCATTGCCATCGACACCATCATCAACCAGCGCGAATACTACGAGCGCGGCGAACCGGTTTACTGCATCTATGTGGCTGTAGGCCAGAAGGGCAGCACCGTGGCCAACATTCAGAAAACCCTCGAAGACAAGGGGGCCATGCCCTACACCGTCATCGTTTCGGCCACGGCATCCGACCCTGCCGCCATGCAGTTCTATGCACCCTTTGCAGGGGCTGCCATAGGCGAATTTTTCCGCGACACCGGCCGTCCGGCCCTGGTGATCTACGACGACCTCAGCAAGCAGGCCGTGGCCTACCGCGAAGTATCACTGCTGCTGCGCCGTCCGCCCGGACGTGAAGCCTATCCCGGCGACGTGTTCTACCTGCACTCGCGCCTGCTCGAACGGGCCGCCAAAATCATCAACTCCGACGAGATTGCCCGCAACATGAACGACCTGCCCGAAAGCATCAGGCATATGGTCAAAGGCGGTGGCTCGCTCACGGCTCTTCCCGTCATCGAAACCCAGGCAGGCGACGTTTCGGCCTACATCCCCACCAATGTGATCTCCATCACCGACGGACAGATCTTCCTCGAAACCAATCTGTTCAACTCAGGTATCCGTCCGGCCATCAATGTGGGTATCTCCGTATCGCGCGTTGGGGGTAATGC
>DAIOUP010000202.1:0-4826 GCA_036759465.1 Bacteroidales bacterium | reverse complement strand
CTTCTGCATCGTCGCAGGATAGCCGAAGCAAATTGGATGACATTGGAGAATATGTTGATTTTGAAGAAATTAAAGACGATAAACCCTAATCAGATGAAAGCGTTGTCGCAATACCTCAGGTCGGGATTACCCTTCTATACGGCCATTCTTGTGTTTGTTATGGTCACCTTTGCCTATCTGCATCCCCTGCTCGAAGGCAAGCAGATCGAACAACACGACATTGCCATGTACAAAGGCATGTCGAAAGAGATCTCGGATTTCAGGGAAAGAACAGGTCAGGAACCGCTCTGGACAAACTCTATGTTTGGCGGGATGCCTGCGTGGCAGATTTCGGTGGTTTATACTGGTAATCTTGTGCGGCACATTAAGAAATTGGTCAACCTGGGCATGAGTTACCCGGCTTCTACGGTATTCATGTACTTTTTCGGATTTTATATTCTCCTGCTGGTGATGCGCGTCGATCCCTGGCTAAGCATTGCAGGTGCCCTGGCATTCGGTTTTTCGTCTTACTTTTTCATTATTCTCAACGCTGGACATAGCTCCAAGGCTAACGCCATTGGTTATATGGCTCCTGTTATTGCAGGCATCATACTGACTTTCAGGGGAAAATATGCCGAAGGCGGTTTGCTCACAGCCATTGCACTCGCCCTGCAGCTCGAAGCAAATCACCTTCAGATAACCTATTATCTTCTTTTGCTGGTAGTTATTCTCGGCCTCTTCCAGCTTGTGGATGCCATAAGGTTCAAAACCCTGCCGCGGTTTTTCAAGGCGCTGGGAGTGCTTTTTCCGGCTGCTATTGTGGCCGCACTCACTGTTGGCACCAACCTCTTTGCCACCTGGGAATATGGTAAAGAGAGCATGCGCGGCAGACCGGTACTTACCAAAAACGTTGAAGACCAGACCAAAGGCTTAGATCGGAGCTACGTTACGCACTGGAGCTACGGCATAGGCGAAACCTGGTCGCTGATGATTCCCAACGCCAAAGGTGGGGCAACCAAAGCCATCGGCTCCGAAAACCCTGCACTCGAACACGCCAGCCGCGAATTCCGCAGGCCACTCTCACAACAAAACGCATACTGGGGCGACCAACCCGGTACCTCAGGTCCTGTTTACACCGGTGCCATCGTGGTTTTCCTCTTTGTGCTGGGGCTTTTCGTGGTGAAAGGAAAATATAAATGGATATTGCTTGGTGGCACAATTCTTTCCATTTTGCTCAGCTGGGGCAAAAACTTCATGCCATTCACCGATTTTTTCCTCGATTATGTGCCCGGTTATGACAAGTTTCGTGCTGTTTCGATGACGCTCGTCATTGCCGACCTCACTATGCCATTGCTTGGCTTTCTGGCCTTATGGGAGGTGTACAAAAATCCAGGACTGCTGGGTAACAAAAAAAAGTGGCTTTATACAGCTTATGGATTGACAGGCGGACTTGCATTGCTATTTTACATCATGCCAACGGTCTTTTTCAACTTTTTTAGTCAATACGAACTCGAACAATTTGCCCGTCTGCGTCAGGAAAACCCACAGGATGCCGGCCAGATCAGCCTATTTATGCAGGAGCTTGAAAAAGTGCGCGCTGCCATTTTTCAGAAAGATGCCCTTCGCAGTTTCCTGTTTATAACCCTTACCGCTGTTCTTATCTTCTTTTATAGCCGCAACAAGCTGAAGGCCAACTGGCTCACTGCCGCCATCACCTTGTTGGTATTGGTTGACATGGTTCCCATCGACACGCGCTACCTTAACGCCAGCGATTTTATCCCGCGTCGCAAATTCGAAAACCCCTTCGAGGCCAGCACCGCCAACCGCGAAATATTGCAACGTCAGCAACCCAATGAGCGTGTACTGGACCTTAGCAACAGCACCTTCAACGATGCTTCAGCCTCCTATTTCCATCACTCGGTAGGTGGTTATCACGGCGCCAAGCTTCAACGCTACCAGGACCTTATTGAGCATCACCTGCAGCCCGAGATTTCGGCGCTTGCACGCACCCTGAACGACAGCCCAAGTCTGTCGTCCGTGCAGGAAACCATGCGCAACTGGCAGGCACTCAATATGCTCAATACCAGATACATTATCTTCAACCCAAACGCCTCACCCATAACCAATCAGTTTGCCTACGGCGATGCCTGGCCGGTGAAATCGGTCGTTTGGGTGGACAACCCAAACGATGAAATTGATGCCATAGAAAAGCATCAGCTCAACGAGGTGGCCATTGTGAGTAAAGAATTTGAGCCAATGATGGCCGGCTTATCCTTTGGGGAAGAACCTTCCGGATCGGTGGAACTCATTGAATACGAACCTAATCATTTAGTTTACAAAGCCACCCTTGGCAAGGAGTCGCTGATTGTTTTCAGTCAGATCTGGTACACCAAAGGATGGAAAGCTTATGTGAACGGCACAGAACAACCCCTGATCAGGGCCAATTATGTGCTGCGTGCACTTAGGTTGCCGGCTGGAGAATCGAAAGTGGAGATGCGCTTCGAGCCTAATGTTTGGAAAACCGGACAGGCGGTTTCGCTAGCATCTTCAGGTTTGCTTATTCTGCTCCTTCTTGGATGGATTGCCCTGAGGATTAAGAAGCTGCGCCAGGATCAGGCATGAAACGTGTCCTTATCATCACTTACTATTGGCCGCCTTCGGGTGGCTCGGGAGTGCAACGCTGGCTGAAATTTGTGAAATACCTTCGCGAATTCGGCTGGGAACCCGTGGTTTATACTCCGCTCAACCCCGAGATGCCCTACGAAGATACTTCCCTGTTGTGTGATGAGCCAGATGGACTGGAGGTGTTGAAAACCAGAATTTTCGAGCCTTATCAGCTTTATAACTTGTTTACAGGCCGAAAACGTAAAGCCAGATTTCAGCACGGTTTTCTGCAATCGGACAAAAACGAATATCAAAGTCTGAGTCAGCGGTTATCTGTCTGGATTCGAGGCAATCTGTTTGTACCCGATGCGCGGATGTTTTGGATAAAACCATCCGTTAGGTTTCTTGCAAACTACATTAAAAATCATCCCGTTGATGCCATCGTGAGCTCTGGCCCGCCGCACTCAATGCATCTCATAGCACTCCGGATCAAGCAAAAATCAAATATCCCCTGGCTTGCTGACTTCAGAGACCCATGGACAGGCATTTACTATTTCGATAAACTTCGGGTGTGGCAGAAGGCGCTCCGTAAACACAAAATGCTGGAAAAGGCGTGCCTAGATCAGACCGATTTGCTCGTTACGGTTGGACAAACAATGCAGCAGGATTTCAAAAAACTGACATATACACCTATCGAAGTTATCACCAACGGCTACGATGAAGACGATTTGCCTACCGGAAGCAATATCAGCCCGACCGATTTTACGATCATGTACAGTGGCATTTTTCTGCCCGACCAAAATCCGGTGGAATTATGGCCCTGCCTGAGGCAAATGCGGCAAAGCGACCCTGAATTTCAACAAAGCCTAAAGCTTCATTTTCTGGGCAGGACCGACGCATCCATACTGGCTGATATTCAGTCAAGCGGGCTTGACGACTGCCTGAGGCTCACCGATTATGTGCCGCATGCAGAAGTCACCGTGCAGCAGCAATACGCCGCCGTATTGTTGCTGAGCATCAACCGTATACAGAACGCGCCCTATATCCTGACAGGCAAGGTGTTCGAGTATCTGGCTGCTCGGAGGCCGATTCTCGCCTTTTGTCCGCCCCAAAGCGATGTAGCTGAGATAATTCGCCAAACCAATGGAGGCTGGGTAGTGCCTTTTGGCGATACTGCTGCCCTGAATCTTGCCCTACGGGAAGCATTTGTATGGTACAAATCGGGGCAGGGATGGCCATCGGTGGGCATTGAGACATTTTCGCGAAAAGTACTCACCCAGCGAATGGCACAACTGCTCGATAAGCTGACAGCGAAGAACTAATCAGCCGTTTTCCAGAATCTTCTTTACAAACTTCTTGATGTCGTAATCGGCATTGAACACCTTGTAGAGCTCGGCCATGATGGGATATTCAGCCTCGGGCACACCCATCTCGGAAAGCAGTTCGTAAAACACATTGACGGCGATACGCCCCTCGAGCACTACTTTTTCGCTGATGCCCTGTGTGAAAAATCCCTTGCCGATGAGCAGCCCAAGGGTGCGGTTTCGGCTGAGGTCGTTGAGTGCTGTGAGCGAAAAATCGCCAAAACCGCAGTAGTTGAATATGGTTTTTTCCTGGCCGCCAAAACGAACCAGCAGACTACGCATCTCGTTGATGCTACGCGAGATGACTAAAGAACGCAGATTGGGCGAATCGAAATTGGCATCCACAATACCAATTACAATAGCATAAATGTTTTTTAGAATACTGGCATACTCCACACCGCGGATATCGGTACTGTAGTCGAGATATACCGGAGTGTTGTCGAACAGTTCGTGCATGAGGCCAAATACTTCTTCTTTGGTGGAGGCTGCAGTGAGGGCGGTGGGCTGGCGGTTCAGAATTTCGCGGGCAAACGAAGGTCCTTTGAGCGAAACGAGCGTGTTGGGGACAACATCGGACACGGCATCGGGCAGCAACCGGCGTTCAGGACCAAAACCCTTGGCAAGATTGACCAGAACAGCCTCATCCGGTATCAGGCTTTTGTGTTCATTAAGGTAAGAGACTACAGCCACCGAAGGAATTGCCAGAAACACCATATCCGCTGTGCGCAATATGCTTTTATCGCCGGTGGCCCTAAGCAGCGGAGTTAGTTGGATATTTGGAAAATACGCAGCATTAACATGATCGTTGTTGACAGGCTCAATCACTTCAGGTTCGACTGACAACAATAGCACTTCGTTGTCTTCGTCCGATGCCAGTAC
>DAIOUP010000201.1:0-4833 GCA_036759465.1 Bacteroidales bacterium | reverse complement strand
AAATTGCGTTTTCTGACCCGCTATCATCAGGCCGAAGGAATTTTCTCGCCAGAGCCCGGAAAAACGCATACAGTGATTGCCATAGTGTCAGATTTTTCGGGCAACCGCGCCGATCTTAGTTTTAAAATTCAGGGAGCTGAAGCAGCCAGTGAAGCTGCACCCGATACTAGCCTGCAGGGTCCGTGGCTGCGCGCCGGTCGTCAGCATGTGTTGAACGGCAAGGGCTTCACCGTAACCATACCTGAGGACGCACTCTACAGAGACGAAAACATTTCGGTATCTGCCAAAGCATCAAAAAAACACCTCAGCGACCAGCTCATTGTGGGCAACGGCGGAATTCCACTCCATACGGCAGCCACCATCAGCATCGAACCTGATGCAACGAATATTCCGGTGGACAGATTGCTGCTGGTCAGGCACGAGGAAGGGAAAGAGCCCGTTGCACTCAACAGTATTTTCGAAAGCGGACGAGTCAGGGCTACTTCGCGCGTGCTGGGAACCTTTGCCGTAATGGCCGACACCATTCCTCCGACAGCACGGCCGCTTAACTTTGCTTCCGGTCGATTGCCCGACACCCTGAAAACCCTCAGGGTAGAGGTGAAGGACGATTTCTCCGGCATTGCCTCCATTCGACCCACCCTCAACGACCGCTGGATTTTGATGGATCACGACCCCAAGAACAATCTGTTAATCTACGAAATGGACGACAGGATGCAAGAAGGAAGCAATACGCTGCGCATAATAGTTACCGATAATGCAGGCAATCGACGCACACTGCAGATGAAAATTGAAAAACCCTGATCGATGACCAAATACGACTTTGACAGACTGCCCGACCGCACCGGCACTGCTTCCATTAAACACGACCTTACCGAAAAATATTTTGGCAAAAAAGGTTTGCTGCCTTTCTGGGTAGCCGATATGGATTTCGAAACGCCCCCGTTTGTGCGCGAAGCGGTGATGCAGCGTGCGCAACACCCCGTTTACGGCTACACCTTCAGGGACGATCGTTTCTGCGACGCCATCATCGACTGGATGCAGCGTCGCCATGGCTGGAAGGTCGAAAAGGAATGGATTGTCTTTACCCCGGGCGTTGTGCCTGCGCTCAACCTTGCAGTACTGGCCTTTACCGAACCCGGACAGGGCGTTATAGTGCAGCCTCCGGTCTATTTTCCTTTTTTCGGTGCTGTTGCCGATCACGGCCGCAGGCTCGTTCATAATCAGCTTATTACCAACGGAACGCAATACACCATCAACTTTGATGAACTCGAAACGCTGGCGGCCGAAGCTGATATGCTGATGCTGTGCAATCCGCACAACCCGGTCGGACGCAGCTGGAAAAAGCAAGAACTCGGGCGGCTGGCCGCCATTTGTGAAAAAAATAATCTGACGGTCATCAGCGACGAAATCCATGCCGACCTGGTGCTCTCGGGCCACCGGCACAACGTTTTCGCCGCCCTGAATGATGAAATGGCGCAGCGCACCATCACCCTGCATGCGCCCAGCAAAACCTTCAACCTTGCCGGCCTCAACACCGCCTTCGCCATCATCCCCTCCGAAGCGCTCCGGAAGCGTTTCGAACAGCAGATCGAAAAGCTTCATCTGGGACTGGGCAACCTTTTCGGCTTCGAAGCCCTTATTGCTGCTTTCAATAAAGGGGATGAGTGGCTGGATCAGCTGCTCAGCTATCTGTCCGAAAACGTTGACTTTACTAATGACTTCCTTTCGGAACATTTACCCGCAATGAAGATTTATCCAACGGAAGCCACCTACCTGATGTGGCTCGATTTTTCGCATTTCAAGCTGTCGGATGAGGAGTTTCGCAGCAAGATGATTGATGAAGCCAGGCTTGCCTTGAGTCGCGGTGCCGATTTTGGCCCCGGTGGGGAACGCTTTATGCGGCTCAACGTGGGCTGTCCACGCTCGATGCTCGCCGAAGGGCTGCAGCGTCTGGCAAAAGTGTTCGGATGAGGGGGATGAGAAGATTCAGGATTTGGATAATAAGGGGGGGAGATTCGATGCTGATTTAGTTTGAGCGATTAAATGCGTTGATCAGCATAAACCACTGATAATCCTTACCTTTGCAATTCTTTGGAGCAACCCAAATATGTGATTATGAGATTTCTTAAGCTCTTGATTTACGGATTTTTTGCCTTATTAATCCTCGTTTTCGCCATTCCGCTGTTTCTGCCGTCCTCAATCGCGTTGAGCCACAGCATTAAGATACATGCGGAGGCGCGTGAGGTTTTCCGCCTGGTAAACGACTTCGAAAACTGGAAACGATGGAGTCCTTTTCAGCTCGACAATCCCGATGTGCAGGCGCGAATCAGCGGAGCGGCCTCAGGCGAGGGTAGCCAACTCATTTACAAAAGCAATACTGCCGGCGACGGGACGATAACCATCATCCAGAGCCAACCATACAGCTCAATACGTATGATGCTTGGAATGCAAAAAGGCGGCATTGCTGTTGACGAATGGACTTTCGAACAAAACAGTGACACAGTGCTCGTGACCTGGACGCTAAAACTTAGTGAGCTTAAATACCCGTTCCACAGATATTTTGGCTTTTTCAGCCGAAGCCTTATGACTCCTTTTCAGCAGAAAGGTCTCGAAAAGCTGCGTGAAGTGGCGGTTCAAATGCCTGGTTTGCTGCCGGTGGATACCATAGTTCAGGAAGCTTTTAGGGCGGTGGTTGTGAAGCCTGATCCAGGATCGCAAGGCCTCTCCACAGATTTGTCGGCCGCCTCCGCCGAAGTACGCGGTTATCTTAACCGCCTAAGGGTGAAACCGGAGGATGGCCTGGTAGGTATTTTTAATGGGATGCAACCAATGCCGCCTGCTGAGCCTTTGATCGGTTATCCCGTTTCGGAAGAGACGCGCGAAAGCGGTAAGTTCAGCTATATCGAAGTTTCAGCAGGAAAAGCCATTGCAACTACACTCGTCGGAAGTCTCGACGGGAGAAAACGGGCTTACGATGAACTAAACCTGTCGCTCCGCGAATTTCGCCTCCAGCGCGATAGCACCAAACCGATGCTTGAATTGTATTCGCCTGCGCATGCTGAACCCATAAACGATCAACCCATGGTGACCCGATTCGTGGTTTTCCTGAAAGAAAAGAACGGCAACTAGCCGTTCAAGCGCTAGAAAATACTTCTTTACTCGTTGACTAACAATACTTTAAAATCCTATGAGTCAGAATCAAAAGGCCAAACGGATTTCTGCCGAAGGTTTTCGTAAGCTGCTATCGCTTCTGCGTTTTGTTTTGCCAAAAAAATACGCCTTTGCCGGCGGACTGATTGCCCTCACCATTTCGAGCCTTACGACACTTGCCTTTCCCATGCTGCTCGGCGATCTGATCAATCTGGCCAATCCGGCGGCCGAACTGGAACGAATCAATCGCATTGCCCTGATATTGCTGGCTGTTTTCGCCTTCAACGCTGCCTTTTCCTATCTGCGTATCTATCTCTTCGAAGTGGTCACACAACACATGCTTGCAGGACTTCGCCAGCAAACTTACAACCACCTTATCCGTCTGCCAATGAGCTTTTTCTCCGGACGAAGGGTAGGGGAGCTCAACAGCAGAATATCGGCCGACATCGCCATCCTTCAGGAAACCTTCACCTTTACGTTGGCCCAGTTCGTGCGTCAGGTGATTACCATTGTAGGCGGTGTGGTTTTATTGTCAATAATTTCGGTCAAGCTCACCCTTTTCATGCTGATGTTTGTACCTGTGGTAGCCGTAGGGGCGAGGCTGTTCGGAAAGAAGATACGCGGCATCTCGAAAAACACCCAGGATCAGGTAGCCACCTCCAACATCATTGTCGAAGAAACCCTTCAGGGCATCAGCAATGTGAAAGCCTACGCCAACGAGCGTTTCGAGCTTGAGCGCTACACCACTTCCACCAATTCCGTCATAGGCATTGCTCTTAAGGGTGCCAGGCTGAGGGCAATGCTGATCTCGCTCATCATCTTTGCCCTCTTTGCCACCATTGTTGGAGTTATCTGGTACGGCGTGTTCCTTGTCAACAAGGGAGAGGGGCTCCAGCCAGGCGATCTGTTCAAGTTTATCCTCTACACCGTATTTATCGGAGCTTCCATTTCGGGTCTTGCCGATCTCTACTCTCAGGTGCAGAAAGCCGTGGGATCAACGGAAAGCCTGATGGCCCTGTTGGAAGAAAAACCCGAGTTCACGGCGGTAGAAGAAAGCGGATGCGAGCATCAACTGGGCGGAGAACTGGTTATGGAGAAGGTAAGTTTCCGCTACCCCTCCCGTCCGGAAGTAGAAGTGCTAAAAAATGTCAACCTGAGCATTCCTGCCGGCAAACGCATTGCGTTGGTTGGGCCTTCGGGCGCCGGAAAAACAACGCTCAGCGCCCTGATTTTCAGATTTTATGATCCATCCGAGGGTCGAATTCTTTTTGATGGAGTGCCTTCCACTGAAATACACCCGGCCTGCCTGCGCAGGCAGATGGCCATCGTGCCGCAGGAAGTCATGCTATTTGGCGGCAGTATAGCCGAAAACATTGCTTACGGTAAACCCGGAGCATCAATGGAAGAAATTGCCGAAGCGGCGCGCAAGGCAAATGCTCTGGAATTCATCGAACGTTTTCCTGACGGCTTTTCCACCATCGTTGGCGAGCGCGGCGTGCAGCTCTCGGGCGGACAGCGGCAGCGCATTGCCATTGCAAGGGCCATATTGCGCAATCCGCGCATCCTCATCCTCGACGAAGCTACCTCGTCGCTCGACAACATTGCCGAGCGTCAGGTGCAGGAAGCACTCGAACTGCTCATGCAGGGTCGAACTTCAATCATTATTGCCCATCGCCTGAGCAC
>DAIOUP010000200.1:0-4837 GCA_036759465.1 Bacteroidales bacterium | reverse complement strand
TCTTTTAGCAGCTCCCTGTATTCATGGGTAAATTGCATTGAGGTATTACGTATCACAAAATTGCTTTCACAAATGCTTGCTCCCGGCAATTTTTTTAACTCCAGGTTCATACGGTTAGGTTCGCGACCTTCAACTGGTATAATGTTTAAAATCTTTGATGGCCATAGGCCATAGGAAGGCGCAAATTGTATGATTTGCCTTCCGGCTTCCCATGGGAGTACCATTGATGCTCTTCCTTTGGCAGAAAGTAGCAGGCTGCAAGCCCTTAAAAGATCGGCAAAGCTAAGCGAATCGGTGTGACGGGCCAGATTTCTTCGGGCGTCGCTGGTCTTTATATGATTCTCAAAGAATGGAGGATTGCTCAGAATAAGGTCAAAACTAAGCTTAAGTTCGGGTGTGTAGCTTCGCAGATCGGCATGTCTGACGCTTAGTCTGTTGCTCCATGGCGAACGGGCAAAATTAACCGCCGCTTCCCTAACCGACTCAGCGTCAACATCAATGGCTTGTATTGTGGCCAGCGAATTGCGCTGTGCTGCCATGAGGGCAAGTATGCCAGAGCCGGTGCCTGCATCGAGTATATGCCCGGCTTTTTCCATCTCAGTCCATGCCCCAAGCAAAACAGCATCGGTTCCCACTTTCATGGTGGACCGGTGGTGCATCATGCTGAATCGCCTGAAATGAAATGGTTTGGACATCTCAGGCGTTCAGATACATTTCGATGAGACCTTCTGGAGCTTTGACGGTAATCGTTTTCGATCGCCTGTCAACCTTTTGAATGATTTGGTCGTGCACCGGAATAAGAACTTCCTTCTTGTTTTTAAAAACCTGAAAAACCGCCTGTCCGGGATATTCAATCACCTGATTTACAGGACCTATCTCGCCCGATGTTTCATCCACCAGCAGAAAACCCTTCACCTCGTGGAAGTAAAATTTGTTGCCTTTGAGCTTTGGCAGTTGTTCGAGTGGCAGATAGAGGTCCTTTCCGGCTAAAGTCAAAGCTTTATCTACAGTATTGATGTCCTGAAGCTTAACATAGGCTTTATCGGTGCGCAAACTCAGATTTTCAATGAAAAAGGGAACCAATTTGCCGGTAAGCTCCACAAAAAGCACTTTTAGCTTGGTATATAGCGCCGGTTGGTCGGCATCGATGCGGATGCTGAGTTCGCCCTGAATGCCGTGGGTTTTAATAATTTTCCCGAAATAGAAGAAATCGTCCTTGTTCATATGCGATATCGGATGGTAGGTTCAAAAATACAAAAAGCCGGATTTTACCGGCTTTCCGTGAAGATGACGTAGGAATTCTATTCCTCGGCGGCGGGCTCTTGCTGAGCGTTGCCTTCCATTTCGGCCAGTCGCTTTTTGGCAACCTGAGCAGCCTTGTGCTCTCTCACGCGGGCCTCCGATTCAAGAGCCTTCTTTTTGTCGGTCCGCTTACTTTCGGAAAGCGATTTCTTCTTGGCTTCAATTTTGGCTTCCTTGGCTTTTAACCATTCCTGAAACTTGGCTTCTGCCTGCTCGGGGGTCAACGCAGCTTTGGCAACACCTTTCAAAAGGTGACGCTTGTAAAGGATTCCTTTATACGACAAAATCGCACGAACAGTCTCGGTAGGCTGTGCACCATTACCAAGCCATGTGATGGCCTTGTCCGCGTCGATGTTGATTTCTGCTGGATTAGTCATGGGGTTGTAAGTGCCAATCTTTTCGATAAACCTGCCATCCCGTGGTGCACGACCATCCGCAATTACAATATGGTAAAAAGGTTTGTTCTTCTTACCATGCCTTTGTAACCTCATTCTTACTGGCATAAAACATTATTTGTGATTAAACATGAATAATTTGGAGCGCAAATTTCTGCTTTTTTTCTGAATTATGCCTCAGTTTTCCTCTTTTTTTGTTAGATCTCAGGCAGATATGCCTCTGCGAGCTGCTCAAATCCATTTTTGATGAGATATTCAGAGAGTGCACCATGACTTTTTTTAAATTCCGATTTGCTCATTTCGAGCTGCATACGCCAGATATCAGGGATTTTATATCGCATTTCGTGGTCGCTTTGTAGCATTTTGCAGGCCTCGATATGGTTTTTAAACCGTAGTATGAGCGCTGCGGCCTCAGGCTTGGCGCGTTCCAGTTCCCTGATTAATTGTGCCAATGGCAATTCATCGCCAACCTGAACTCCTTCCCTGACTAAAATTCCTCTGCAAATTTCGGGCAGCATGATAAATTGCTTTTGTTGGCCAAAACTAAGTTTTTGACAACATATCGCTTGCGTTTTTTTATTTATAAACATTCTAAATATTCGTGGAAAGTGCTACTTTTACAGGTTGAAAACAGGCCTGTCCGGCCGGCCTATGTTCCATCACTGATGGAACGCAAGAGCCTGCAAACGATGGCAAAGAGTTAAGCAAACATGAGCGATCACACAAACGACACTTTCGAAACGGTTAAAAGAATTTTTACCGATTATCTTGAACAAAGGGGGCACCGTAAAACGCCGGAGAGGTTCACAATACTGAAGGAAATCTATGCGACGGAAGGGCATTTTGATATCGAAACGCTCTATGTGAGAATGAAAAATAACAAATACCGTGTCAGCAGGGCTACGCTTTACAATACAATTGAACTACTGCTTGATTGCTCGTTGGTAACAAAACACCAATTTGGAAACAACTGCGCTCAGTTTGAACGATCGTTCAAGTTTCGTCAGCACGACCATTTTGTCAGCATTGAAAACGGCACCGTGCTCGAGTTTTGCGATCCGCGCATTCAGGAAATACAAAAATCGGTCGAGGAGCTGCTGGGCGTCGAAATCACGCATCATGCGCTCACATTCTACGGTCGCCAGAAAAACACTGAAGCCACGGCCCAACAGGCCTGAGCGAAACGATATTTTCATCGGGTGATGGCGAAAGTGCCTCACTAATGCGTAATTTTGCCCCTTCCGGGGCTTTTTTAATGTCATTTAATTCTAAACAGATGAACAACGCCAGGGTTGATGTGCTTATTGGTCTGCAGTGGGGCGATGAAGGCAAAGGTAAAATTGTGGACGTGCTTGCGCCGCGTTACAACGTAGTAGCCAGGTTTCAGGGTGGCCCAAATGCAGGTCACACCATTGAGTTTGAAGGAAAGAAATTTGTTTTGCACACTATTCCTTCGGGAATTTTTAATCCCGAAACAATAAACCTCATCGGAAACGGGGTGATTGTTGACCCCCTGATTCTTCAACGTGAGCTCAACGGTCTGGAAAAAGCCGGCCACAATCCGCGCATTAATCTCTATCTAAGCCGCAAGGCACACCTTATTCTGCCAACGCACCGCCTGCTTGACGCAGCGCTCGAATCGGCCAAGGGTGCCGGTAAGATCGGATCGACGCTGAAGGGAATCGGCCCCACATATACCGACAAGGTCAGCCGTCATGGCTTAAGAATAGGCGATCTTGAAACGCAGGATTTTGTTGAAAAATACAATAAACTCAGGGCAAACCACCTGGCAATGGTTGGTCTCAGCAGCTTTGACTATTCCTCGCACCTGATTGACGGAATGGACTTCGATACCTACGAAAAGGCCTGGCTCGAATCGACGGCAAACATTAAAACCTTACAGCTTGTTGACAGTGAATATTTTATCAACGATTTGCTGTCAGCTGGGAAAACCGTTTTGGCGGAAGGTGCGCAAGGTTCGCTGCTCGATATCGATTTTGGTAGTTATCCTTTTGTTACTTCATCCAATACTACCATTGCAGGAGTTTGCTCCGGACTTGGCATTCCTGCTTGGGCCATTGGTAAGGTACTGGGGGTTTTCAAGGCCTATTGCACCCGCGTGGGTAGTGGTCCTTTTCCGACTGAACTTTTCGACGAAACAGGCGTGCTCATGCGCGAACGCGGACGCGAATTCGGTTCTACTACCGGAAGAGCCCGCCGCTGCGGTTGGCTCGACCTTCCTGCGCTGAACTATGCCATTATGCTTAATGGAGTTACCGACCTCGTTATCATGAAGCCTGACGTACTTGATAGCCTTGAAACGATTAAAATAGCCTCATCCTACAATATCGACGGTAAAGTAACTGACCGCTTTCCTTTCGACATCAACGCAACGAAACCCACTCCCGTTTACGAATGCGTAAATGGATGGATGACTGATTTGAAGGACATCAGAAGCTTCGACGAGCTCCCGGCCGGTTTCAAAGCGTATGTTTCATTGATTGAGCAGCGAACCGGTGTAAAGGTGAGCATAATTTCGACCGGGCCCGACCGATCACAAACCATTTGGAGATAAAAAAAAGGGGGCGACAAGCCCCCTTTTTTATTGGTTTTTAATTTGTTACAATTTTCGTTGAACTTCCTTCTCGGTGTAGCCTTCGATAATGTCACCCACCTTAAGGTCGTTGAAGCCGTCGATGTTCAAGCCGCATTCGTAGCCGGCAGAAACCTCCTTGACATCGTCCTTAAAACGCTTGAGTGAGCCAAGGTTGCCGCTATAGATAACGATGCCGTCGCGGATAAGCCTGATCCTGGTGTTTCGGGTAATTTTACCGTCAAGTACCATACAGCCTGCAACCGTTCCAACTTTTGTAATCTTGAAGGTTTCGCGCACCTCAAGGTTGCAGGTGATTACTTCCTCGATCTGCGGAGCAAGCATACCTTCGATGGCTGCCTTGATTTCCTCAATGGCAGTGTAAATGATGCTGTAGAGCCTGATATCGATTTCTTCGGTTTCGGCCAGACGGCGCGCTCCCATGCTCGGACGGACCTGGAAACCAACCACAATGGCGTTGGAGGCCGAAGCCAGCATGATGTCCGATTCGGTAATGGCACCAACGGACTTGTGGATAACATTAACC
>DAIOUP010000199.1:0-4842 GCA_036759465.1 Bacteroidales bacterium | reverse complement strand
CAACTGGGCAATGATCAACAACAAAAGAGACCTTGTGCTCGAAAAAGCATTATCTGAAATATCTAAAATTCATTAATTTATGTTAAGCGAAGAACTTTATAATGAACTTGTCCGATGTGCTGTGATGGCACCATCAGGCCACAACACCCAGCCGTGGTTGTTTTCGAAAAAGAAAAATACCATCGTTATTTCGCCGGATTTTCGTCGTGCACTACCTGCGGCCGACCCCCAAAACAGGGAGTTGTACATCAGCCTCGGTTGCGCTGCCGAAACGGCCATGATTGCCTTGCGAAATCGCGGCTTTGAAGCGGAACTTAAGATTTGCAGTACCTCTGGCAGAACAACATTAGAAATTGATCTTGCCAAAGCGGAATCAAAAACCGATTCCGATCTTTATGCATGGATAAGCGCCCGTCAAACTGCACGCGGCACATTTGCTAAGGATTTACTGGACAGGCATGTACCTGAACAGCTACGCGATGCTATTGCAAGCTCAAATGTTCGACTTTATTTTATTCAAGGGAAGGAGGCCTTCGAATTGCTGAGCCCCTATCTGGCAGAGGCCAATCGAGTGCAAACCGCAGGGAATGCCTATCGAAACGAGCTGATTCAATGGATGCGCTTCAGCCGTTCGGAAGCAATTCAGAAATCGGACGGACTGTACACTGCCAGCAGCGGATTGCCCACTATCGGCCGGACTTTTGGAGGATGGCTGATCAAACAGCTAATTACCACCGCGAACGAAGAAAAAAGGCAGCTTAAATTACTGAAAAACACTCCTTTATTCGCCATCATTGCTACAAAGGGCGATGAACCGGAACAATGGGTGCAAACCGGGCTCGCCCTACAACGTATTGCACTCACGGCCACCAAACTGGGTGTTTCCCACGCCTATCTGAACACACCGTGTCAGGTTGAAACGGTAAGGAAGAAACTTGCAAGCACAAAACTTTTGCAGGATAGTACCCCTCAGGTGATTATGAGATTGGGATATGCCAAACCTATGGCACGGGCTTTTCGCCGCAGCGCAAAAGAAGTAATGATAACTCTGACCGACTAAATGCAAAAAGCCTCCCCTGCAAATTGCAGGGGAGGCTTTTCAACTCATGTGTGAAGGTCTTTTTATTTTTCCCTGCGCACCTGATATTCCTTGCTGATAAGCACATCAGCCATGGGCTTGAGGGCCTGTACTTCCTGATGTTCCTTTTCGAGCACGCGCATGCGGTATTCGTTCTGGGGTTCCTTGCCGCGCACCACCTGAGCTTTCTTGGTTTCGTGGTAAGTGAGTTCGATGAACACCCTAAGGTCAACATCGGGCACCTTGATGGCATAGAGGCCATCAATGATGAGCATGTCGATGCCGCTGTAGTCGGTGGTGAGCTGGTCGATCTGTTCGGTAACCAGGTCAACGCAGGGGCCGGTGGAAATTTTGCCTTCCTTGAATTCGGTTATGTTGCGCATGATGGTGTCCCAGTCGTATTCGCCGGTGCCTACCACTTTTTCAATCCCATTGTCGAGCCTCCACTGGGTACGCTCGAGCGGGTGAATGCGGTAGTAGTTGTCGATGTGCAGGGGCTTGGCCATGATGCCATGTTTGCGCAGGCCTTTGGCAATCACGTGGGCAAGTTCCGATTTTCCTGAGCCCGATTCGCCCGAGATGGCCACCATCATTTTGGGTTTGCGGTTTTCGAGGATCATCTGCTTGATGGCCTCGCCGGCCACACGGTGTTTTTCGTCGATGAGCAATACGTCTCCAAGCATATGTGTTTGATGTTGTGTTACAAATGATATTTATCCAGGGTTCGGTCGAAGTCGAAAAAGAGGTCGCAGCCGTGTTTGAGGGCCTGCACCATCTGGTGCTCGCGCTCCAGAATCTGACGGCGGAATTCGGTCATTTCCTCTTTCTCGCTGTAAATCTGTGCTTCCTTGGTTTCGTCGTAGGTGAGTTCGATGAACGCCTTCAGGTTCGATTGCTTGATTTTTGTGGCATAGAGGCCGTTGATGATCAGCATATCGATGCCTTCGAAACGGGTGATGAGGGTGTCCACCTCGTTGGTAATCAGGTCAACGCAGGGCATGGTCGATTCGCGGTCGTTGTAGAAGTCGTCGATCACGAGGTTGATTTTGTGCCAGTCGTATTCGTCGGGGCCTACGCTTTCGATGCCGTTGAGCCTGCGCCATGCCTTGCGTTCCTTGGGCGGGATTTTGTAGAAATCGTCGAGGTCGATGATCTTGCTGATGATGCCTTTTTTGCGGAGCTTCATGGCTATGGCATAGGCCAGGGTTGATTTGCCCGAGCCCACTTCGCCACCGATGGTGATGATGAATTTTGGTTGTAGCACACGCTCGAGGGTTTCGATCACCACATCAGCGGCCTGTTCGTGCTTGCGCGTTACGGTAATTTTATCGTTCAGCATGGCCTAAAGGAATAAGATATCTTGTTAATATTCAACAACTTTCCATTTGTTGGCCACCAGGTTGACCCGGTTGCCCTTTACAAAGATATCCGAATTTTTGTCGGCCATGATGCGGATTTGTTGCCGTGCAATTTCGAAGCTGTAACGCACACCCTTGAAGCTCAGTCCAAAGGATAGCTGTTTCCAATGTTCGGGCAGGTTGGGCTCGAGGTGTATTTGATCATATCGGTAATTGAGACCTGCGTAGGTATTGACAGCAACGAGCACAGTAGCTGCCATCACTCCGGCATGAATGCCCTCGCCTGTGGTGCCGCCCTGAATGTCGATATAATCGCTGCCCAGAGCATCCTGATAAAGTTCAAGGCTAAGTGCCTTGTCGCCCACCATGGCAGCCAGACGGGCGTGTACAACGCGGCTGAGTGTTGAACCGTGTGAAGTGCGGGCCAGATAGAAGCGCAAGTTGCGGTCGAGGTAGTCTTCGGGCAGGTGGTAGCCCATGGCTGCAAGAAGTTCGTCCACTTCTTCCTTGTTCAGGTTGTAGAAAGCCATGAGGGTATCGGCCTGTTTGGCCACCTTGTAGTGGTCGGGAGACTTGCCTTCGGCCTTAAGGATGCGGTCCATGCGGTAAACATTGCCATAACGGCGGCGGTAGTCGTCCCAGTCGAGTTCCTCAAGGCTAAAATAGCCGTCGTATTGGCCGATAATGCCCTGGTCGTCGATCACGAGGTTGAGGTTGTGACGTATTTTGTCCCAGTTTTCGAGCTCTTTTGGGTCGAAGCCCAGTTTGCGGGCTTTGTCTTCGCCGGCCACGGCAATCAGCTGGGGCACCTTGCCAAAGAGCCAGGCCACCATGATGTTGGTGTAGGCATTGTCCTTTAGGCCGCCCTTTTCGCTACCTGGCATATGCTCGTGAAACTCATCAGGCCCCATCACACCTTCGATGCTGTAGCGGCCAGTTTTTTCGTCGTAATGTGCCTTGCTGGCCCAGAAGCGTGCAATTTCGAGGAACATTTCGAGACCATAGCTGCGCACAAATGGCTGGTCGCTGGTGATCCACCAGTAGTCCCAAATGTTGTAGGCGATGGCCAGCGACACATGCCGCTGCAGCGAGCTGTGGTCGTCGCCCCATAATCCGGTGAGGGGGTTCAGGTGCACCACCTGTGTTTCCTCACGACCGTCGCTGCCACTTTGCCAGGGATACATGGCGCCCTTGTAACCATGCTGGCGGGCATAGGCCCTTGCAGCATCGAGCCGGCGATAGCGGTACATGAGCATGGATTTGGCCACCTCAGGCAGCTGAAAATCGTACCACGGAAGGATGTAGAGCTCATCCCAAAACACATGGCCTCGGTATGCCTCGCCATGCAATCCGCGTGCGGTGATGCTTGCATCAAGCTTTGTGTTGTGGGGCGACATGGACACGAAAAGGTGATAGATGTGCAGGCGCAGCAATTTTTGCGAAAAACGATCGCCGGCAAGCAGAATATCGGCCTTCTGCCAGAGCTTTTCCCAAGCTGCAATGCTCAGGCCGAACAGAGTGTCGAAGCGCATTTCTTCTCTCAAAGCATTGAGCGCACTGGGCAGGGCGTCTTCGATAAAACTTTCCTTGTCGCTGCACACCGAAACGATCTTCTCTAGTGTAAGCATTTGATTTTCGGTGGCTTGCGCTTTAAAAATCGCTGATACCCTGCCCTCTTCGGTCTGGAAATACGGCTGTTCGTTGCCAAAGCGATGGATGGCCGCGGTGCAGATCTGGTGCTTAGACTGGGCGGTTTCGACCAACACGAACATCTTGTTTTTTTCGACGCCCTGTTTCAAGGGGCTGATGTGCTTCTGGTTGAGCGATTTGTATCGCTCAACGCCGGCATTAATCAATTGCCCGTCGATTGTGCTTCGCACTTCGATGCTTCCGCTGTAGTTTAGGGGGGTAATCTGGTATCTGAGGGCAGCCAAAAGCGGGTTGTCCATGCTGGCAAAACGCTGCGAAACGATGTTGGTGCGGCGACCCTGATGGTCTTCAACCAGCATGTGGCGTTCGAGCAAACCCTGATCGAAACGGATGCGGCGGCGGATGCTGAGTATATTCCAGTGGTTGGGGTCGAACCACTCGCCCTGGTCGATGCGAAAGGTCACAGGCAGCCAGTTGGGCAGATTAACGAAGTCCTCGTTTTCGACGTCGCGTCCTGCCACATTGGTTACCAGCCTGTTGTACATGGAGGCCATGTAAGTACCGGGATAATTCACCTTGTTGGCCGAGGTTTCCTCCATAGCGCCGCGTGTGCCGAAGTAGCCGTTGCCCACGGTGAGCAGGGCCTCGCGCGAGCGTTCCTTATTGCCGTTGTAGTCGTGGTAGGTTATGCTCCAGCTGTCGGCTTCGATGCCTTGTTCGAACCACTGATCAATCTCGTCGAGACTGATGTGCTCC
>DAIOUP010000198.1:0-4862 GCA_036759465.1 Bacteroidales bacterium | reverse complement strand
ATTGTACGGGAAGGCCCACCACATTGTGGGTTTGGTCGTTCCAGGCAAGGGTGAAAGGATAGGCCGTTTCTACAATCATCACCTCGCGACCGGTGGCCGATTTCAGGTTGACGAGCGTTTGTTTAAGTACATCGAGGTCTTTGCCGTGCCAGTAGGGATAATAGCTCAGCCCGGCCACATCATAGTTGAGGCTGGCTAGTCCGGCAAAAAACCCCTGAGCACCATCCAGTCCTGCATAGTGCAGCACAATTTTCACATCGGGTTTGGCAGCACGTGCACCACTGATGCCGGCCTCGAGCAGTTGCCGAAAGGCTGTGGGATTGGAGACCGAACCCTCAGGCCACAAAAAGCCGCCGTTGATTTCGTTGCCAATCTGTATGTAATCGGGCATGATGCTTTTGGTAACCCGAAAAGTAAACTGGTAAACACTGTCGCGCAGCATATTGAAGTTCAGGTTCTTCCAGGCTTCCGGCTTTTGCTGGTGTCCAGGATCGGCCCAGGTGTCGGAATAGTGCAGGCTCAGCATCACCTTGAGCCCAAAATCGCGGCATTGGTTGGCCATGCAGCGCACTACACGAGGTGAAGAAACAGGGTGATTAGGTTGATTCCACACCCTCAGGCGGATGGTGTTAGCTCCGGCATGCCTGATTAGCTTCAAGGGTTTATCCGGGTAGCCATTGCTTCCCATGAGGTCGAAGCCCCTTTCAACAATTTCCGGCAGAAACGATACATCGGCGCCTCTTACAAAATTGTCGCCTGATTCGGTTTGTTTGTTACACGAAACCAACAGGAAAAGCAGAGCCAGGAGAGCAAAGCGCCTCGTCATAATGCTGAATTTGCTGCACCAAAGATAATCAATCGAGCGGCTTGGTGAGTGCCTCAATGGTAAGTTTCAGGGCGTCTTCGTGGCGTATGGGGCTGACGCTGAAGTGCTTTTCAAATTTGCTGCTATCGAAGAAGTACGGCCGGTCAAATTGCGCGCGCACATCGTAGAGTTCTTTAAGCACAGGCACAAAGGTTCCCAAAATCCGCATCATTCCGGGTGAAAGCGCACTCACTCCGGCAGGCTTGCCAATGAGCCCTGCAATCATTTCAGTCCATTGACGGCCCGTGGGGCATTCTTTGTGAGTTGGCAGGTTCCAGACCTGATTGTATGCCCCGGACGTATTGCCCAGTATGGCCGTGGCTTTTGCGAGCTCCGGCACATAACCCATATTATGTGGCATATCGGCATTGCACAGCCACTGTGCTTTTTTGCCTTTCATCAGGTTGTCGTAAACCATAATCATCAGCATGCTGCTTTGCTTCATTGGTCCGAAAAAGTCGGGCGAGCGCACAATCATGGCGTCAAGTTTTCTCTTGTCGATGAGTCCTTGCAGGTAAAGGTCAACAAATGCCCTTACTTCACCCTTTTTACTTTTGGGGTTAATTGGTGATTCTTCAGTGATTTGTACAAAATGGTCCGGATCGATGGCATAGACGTTGTCGAAAAAAACCAGTTTGCACCTGTGCATGATGCAGGCTTCGGCCACATTGCGTATCACCTGCGGCCATAGTCGCTGCCACACTTTGGTTTTATACTCAAGACCTATGGTCAGATAGCAAACGCTGCTTCCTTCGACGGCCTGTTTTGCTTCGGCGGCATTGGCAAGGTCGGCTTTGAAAAGCATGTCGGTGTCGTTCACCTTGCGTGGATTTCGGCTTACCAGCCGGATATCGCCGGTATGTTGCTTCAGGTGCATGGCCAGCGAGGTGCCGATGGCCCCGCCCGAGCCCAGGATGGTTTGTGTCATGATGATGGTTTAAAGTTCTTTCGTTGATGAATTACATCTTAATTATAAGGTTGGGTAAAAGGCGTCTTCGATGTGATGCACCGATTTTCCCTGCGGACTGATAATCACGGCAATGATATCGAACCGGGTATCGCCGTTGATGTCGTTTTTCATAATGTAGGCTTCTGCGGCCCTGACCAGAATACGTTGCTTTGATTTGTTGACGGCAAACTCCGGCTCGCCAAACCAGTTGGTGGCGCGGGTTTTAACCTCTACGATCACGAGGGTATCTTTGTCTCGGGCAATGATATCCACCTCATCGCGACCAAAACGCCAATTGGTTTCGAGGATTTCATAGCCTAAACCCCGAAGATGCTTCAAAGCCATTTCCTCACCGGTTTTTCCCAGGTCATTGTGTTCGGCCATAAACAGAATGAGGCTAATAGTTTGTAATAATTGGCTGGTTTTATGCTGCCGTCAAATTGCCTGCAGCATAAACAAAGGTATGGGAAAACATATAGAACTGGTTAAAAATATCTTAAAAACGATCCCTTTTCTGAAACTTCCAATGCTGACCGCGCACCCAGCAGCATGGGCTGCTGCCGGCTAATGTGTCCTGCGGGAAAACCGAAGCAGAGCGGAAAATCATAGCCAGCCACATGCTCGCGAATAATTTCTTCGGCAGTAAGTCCAAAAGGAACGGCATTGTCTTTTATATCGGTGAAAGCTCCGACCAACATCCCTGTCAAATCCTCAAAAATCCCGGCCCGTTTGAGGCTAAGCATCATCCGGTCGATGTGATAGAGGTATTCGTCCACGTCTTCGATAAAGAGGATTTTACCTTTCATACCCGGCAAATTATCTGAGCCTTTGAGGGCATACAGGATGGAAAGGTTGCCGCCGACAAGCTCGCCCGTGGCCTGTCCATTGATATTGAGCGGATGAGGGGCGATGGTTAAGGATGAGTGCCGACCTTCGAGACACAGCTTCAATGCAGTAAACAGGTCTTCATCATCAGGCCCGAAGTTGAACGGCATAGGGGCGTGAAGGCTGGCGATGCCCAACGATTGTAGCTTTGCGTGCAGCACCGTAATGTCGGAAAACCCGACCAGCCATTTGGGGTGTTGCAACATGGTTTCGAAGCGCAGCTTGTCGAGGATGCGCAGTGTGCCGTAACCCCCACGTGAACAAAAAACGGCCTTTACTTCGGGATCATCGATCAGCGCCTGAAGGTGTGCAGCCCGCTGCTCGTCGGTGCCTCCAAACTGGTTGTATATGGCAAAACAAGCTTCTTCGAGGCGCACATTCCATCCGCTTTGCGCTGCAAAACGAACAAAATGTTCCACCTCGGCGGGATTTACGAACCTGGCCGGTGATGCAAGGGCAATTGTATCGCCCTTTTGCAGCGGGGGTGGCAGTTTCATTCGGGCCTAATCTCTACCTTTGCAAAAATTTTACAATAACCTCATTCTTTGTTGAATGGAAACCAAAATTAAGCAATTCCGCCGCTACACCGTAACTTCGGCCCTGCCCTATGCCAACGGACCTATTCATATCGGGCACCTGGCCGGGGTATATGTGCCCGCTGATATCTACGTGCGCTATCTCAGGCTCAAGGGCGAAGAGGTGGTGTTTATCGGCGGCAGCGACGAGCACGGTGTGCCAATCACAATAAAAGCCCGCCAGCAGGGCATCAGTCCACAGGAAGTGGTGGACAAGTATCACAACATCATCAAGGAGTCGTTCGAGGAGTTTGGCATCTCGTTCGATGTTTACTCCCGTACCTCGGCTCCTATTCATCACCAGACTGCCTCGGATTTTTTTAAAACCCTATACGACAAAGGCGTTTTTATTGAGCAAAGCTCGCAGCAATATTACGACGAAGAGGCCGGGCAATTTCTGGCCGACCGTTATATCACGGGTACCTGTCCGCATTGCAGCTTCGAAAAGGCCTATGGCGATCAGTGCGAGCGCTGTGGCACCTCGCTGGGTCCACTCGACCTGATCAACCCGCGTTCGGCCCTGAGCGGCAACACGCCTGTTCTGCGCGAAACCAAACACTGGTATCTGCCCCTCGACCAGGCCGAGCCATGGCTGCGCCAGTGGATATTGGAAGATCACGAGGACGACTGGAAAACAAACGTTTACGGGCAGTGCAAGTCGTGGATCGACCAGGGCCTTCAGCCCAGGGCCGTAACCCGCGACCTCGACTGGGGTGTGAAAGTACCTTTGCCCGGCACCGAAGGCAAGGTGCTTTATGTGTGGTTCGACGCCCCCATCGGCTACATCTCGGCCACGCGCGAATGGGCCGAAGCCAGAGGCACCGACTGGCAGCCATGGTGGAAAAGCGCCGACACCAAAATGGTGCACTTCATAGGCAAGGACAACATCGTTTTTCACTGCATCATCTTCCCTTTCATGCTGCGCAGCGAAGGCAACTACATCCTGCCCGACAATGTGCCTGCCAACGAATTTCTGAACCTCGAAAACGATAAAATAAGCACTTCACGCAACTGGGCCGTTTGGCTGCATGAGTACCTGCGCGATTTTCCGGGCAGGCAGGACGTGCTGCGCTATGTGCTCACGGCCAATGCCCCCGAAACCAAGGACAGCGACTTCACCTGGAAAGACTTTCAGGCCCGCAACAACAGCGAGCTGCTGGCCATCTACGGCAATTTTGTGAACCGTACGCTGGTGCTCACACAAAAGTATTTTGGCGGCGTGGTGCCCCAGCCAGGCGATCTGACCGATTCGGACAAGGAACTGCTGGAAACGATGAAGTCTTTTCCGGAGCGCATCGGTCAGAGCATCGAAAACTATCGCTTCCGCGAGGCCCTGTCGGAGCTGATGAACCTGGCAAGGGCAGGCAACAAATACCTCACCGAAAACGAACCCTGGAAGCTGTTTAAAACCGATACGGAAAGGGTTCAAACTATCTTGTACGTCTCGCTTCAGGTGGTGGCCCGCCTCATGCTGCTCAGCGAGCCTTTCCTGCCGTTCAGCGCAGCAAAGCTGTCGGGCATGATCAGGCTGAAGCTCAACACATGGCAGGATGCGCAGGCCGATGAGCTGTTGCCTGCAGGACATGAG
>DAIOUP010000197.1:0-4880 GCA_036759465.1 Bacteroidales bacterium | reverse complement strand
ACTATGCGGCAGTTGGGTGTAGTACAGTTTTTCTCATGGTTTGCGCTGTTTTCGATGTGGGTATTCACCACTCCCGCCCTTGCCGAGCATGTTTGGGGGCTTCCGGCCGAAGACAGGCACTCCGCCGCTTTCAACGAAGCTGCTGATTATGTTGGGGTTATCTTTGGGGTGTACAACCTTGTTGCCGCCATGTTTGCCATGATGCTTCCAGTTATAGCAGCTAAGGTGGGCCGAAAGATGACGCACAGCATTTGTTTGACACTTGGAGGCCTTGGACTTATTTCTACGGTTTTCATCACTTCGCCCGAGATGAAATGGATGCTCAACATCAGCATGGTAGGCGTGGGTATCGCATGGGCTTCGATACTGGCTATGCCGTATGCCATTCTGGCCGGCTCGATCCCTACACGAAAAATGGGTGTTTATATGGGTATCTTTAACTTCTTCATCACCTTCCCGCAAATTGTGAATGGTATTTTCGGCGGACCGATCGTGAAGCATTTCTATCACGGCCACGCCATCTATGCGCTGGTTACAGCAGGCATTATGATGATTCTTGGGGCTTTCTCGGTGTTGTTCGTCAAAGACGTCGACGACACGGTTGGCCGTTAGTCAGTAACATAGACCTTGAAAAATGCGGGCGCTATTCGTCCGCATTTTTCATTTCAACGGGTCGGAGCACTAGGGCAGCACGGTTGACGTTGTAAATTTTCATGCAGGGCTGACCGTCTTTGTTCAGATAGGAAGGATAGCTGAGTGTAGTGTCAACGCGGCCAAGTCCGCCATAGGCAGGATCGTCTGTGCTGAGAACAATTTGGTAGTCGCCGGTTTCGCGCAGCGGTATCTCATAGTCGGGTATGGCATCGGTAGGATGCCAGTTGAATACAAAAATGTGTCGATTGCGCTCGAAAACTATGGTTTTGTGCGCTTCGTCGGTCAGTAATTTCCAAGGCGGAAGCGCAAGCATGATGTTGTCGTTTTTGACAAAGCTTATCATTGCCCTGTCGAAATCGCTAAGCCAGTGATATTTAAGATAATCCTTTTCGACGAGCGACCATTGACGGCGGGCATATTTGTAGCTCCAGCGGTTGCCTTCGCGGGGGAAGTCGATCCATTCGGGATGTCCGAACTCATTGCCCATAAAATTGAGCCAGGCCTCACCGCCAAGGGTGATGGTAAACAAACGAATCATTTTGTGCAGGGCTATACCCCTATCGATGATCAGACTTTGGGTTTCCTTGCTCATAAAGAAGTACATTTCCTTGTCCATGAGCCTGAAAGCAATGGTTTTGTCGCCCACCAGCGCCTGGTCGTGCGATTCGGCATAGGCCACTGTTTTGGTGGTAAAGAGCCTGTTAGTCATGGTATGGAACATCTCATCCATATTCCATTGTTCGTCGCTGTAATCTTTCAGGTATTTGATCCAGAAATCCGGCAAGCCCATACCAAGTCGGTAATCGAAACCTATACCGCCGTCTTCGACCGGAATGCAGAGGCCGGGCATTCCGCTCACTTCTTCGGCTATGGAAACGGCCCGTGGGTTAAGCTGGTGGATCAGGGTATTGGCCAATTGCAGGTATGTGATGGCGTCGTATTCCACCCCATCATAGAAGTAGTGTTCGGGCCGGTCGAACTGCACACCATGTCCGTGGTGGAAATATATCATGGACGTAACCCCGTCGAAGCGATAACCGTCGAACTGAAAATCGGTAAGCCAATAACGGACATTGCTCAGGAGCAGTTGCATTACTTCGTCCTTGCCATAGTTGAAGAGTTTCGAGTCCCATTGCGGGTGATCGCCCCTCGGACCAGGGTGCGTGTACTGGTAGTCGGTACCGTCGAAAAGGTTGAGGCCTTCACGGGTGTTTTTGACCGTATGCGAATGAACAATATCCATAATTACAAGCAAACCAAGCTTATGCGCCTCGTCAACGAGCTGCTTGAGCGCTTCGGGCGTGCCAAATCTTGAGCTGGGCGCAAAGAAGTTGCTAACGTGGTAACCAAACGAACCATAATATGGATGCTCGGCGATGGCCATGAGCTGTATGGCATTATAGCCTGCTTTTACAATTTTGGGCAGGATGAGCCGGCGAAACTCGTCGTAGGTGCCTACGCCTTCCTTTTCCTGCGCCATTCCCACATGGGCTTCATAGATGAGCAGCGGTTCGCCGGGTTTGAGCACAGGAGCTTTATGCCTGAACTTGTACGGTTTAGGAGGACACCAAAGTTGCCCGCTGAAGTCTTTGGTAAACTCGTCCTGTACAACCCGCTTAATGTAAACCGGGATGCGTTCGTGCTCGCCGATCTGACTCTGGACGATTACCTTGATCAGGCTTTCGTGCACAAAGCTTCCGGCATAAGTTTGGTCGTCGAGAAAGAGCTCCCATATTCCTCTGCCATTGTTGACGAGCGGATGGCTGTATTTGTTCCAATTGTTGAAGTCGCCCATCAGAAACAGCGCTCTGGCATTGGGTGCCCACTCGCGGTACCACCAGCCTTTGCGCACTTTGTCGTAGTTGAAACCAAAGGTTTCGTCCGCTCTTGAGAAGGCTGCAAGGCTTCCGTAAACGCTGTTTATGTAGGAAAGACGACTGCGATAGCGTTCAAAGCGTTGTTCTACGGCTTGGCTCACCGGCTCGAGCCAGGGGTCGTCGGCCACAAGTTTTATTTTGCTCACTGACATGTGATTTTTCAGCTTTGGGTAATCAATTCAAAAATAGCAAAGTTTGAAGGAGGAATATTGATAGTGCAACCCTCTGTGGGCAGCAGCGATCCTTCGATTTCCTCCTGTGCGGCGGCCTTACCTGCCAGAGGATTTATCCGGAATAGCGACAGTTTTTCAGTGTTTATCCCCATTTTTTGTAAGGCGTCTTCCGGAATTTTAAGCTTCATGGTACGCGATTCGGACTTATGGAAATTGGCAAGCACGATCAGGTTTTGTCCTTCCGAATAGCGCAGGAAGGCAAAAACGTGCTGAGGGTCGAAATTGGTGAACCATGGGTTCGCCCAGAGAAGGTCGTAGAAAGCCCCTTTGCGCAACGCAGGAAGTGTAAGACGGGCATTGAGAATTTCGGTGTAAATTTTTCGTAGTTGTTGCTGATCGTAGCTCATCAGCGCACCATCGCAGGCGCCTTCGTTGTACCATCGCTGGTGTTGAGGCATGACGCAGTAATCATAAATCGAGGTTCGTCCATCATCGCCCGAAAAGCCCGTTGCGCCGGGGGCGGTTTCGCCGCTTTCCTGACCGTTGTAAATCATCAGAGCTCCGGGATGCATAAATGCCGAAACAGCCAAAGCCGGTATTGCCTGTATGGGCTGAAGTCCGAGTTGCCAGGAAGAAAGCCTAAGCTCATCGTGGTTTTCGAGGAACCGTAGCATTTTGTGGTTGATGCCCTCGGTTTGACGCCAGCATTCGCTAATGCTTTGTGCCTGATAACCATGACAGAGAATATTGATCAGCCGGTCGTAAAGGCCAACTTTGTCGTACAGATAATCGAAACCCGCATCGATGAAGTCGTTGTAGCGACCGGGCTGATATACTTCGGCCACCATAATCAGATGCGGAAACTCCTCCTTTAAACCGTTAATTGCCCACTTCCAGAAAGCCACCGGTACCATTTCGGCCATATCGGCCCGAAAACCGTCGATGCCTTTTCCGGCCCAAAAACGAAGGATCTGTAGCATTTTTTGCCATGTGTCGGGTATAGGCTCGAAATGCTGCTCCATGAAACCGAAATAATCAACTCCGTAGTTGAGTTTTATGGTCTCGAACCAGTCGCTGAGTGTAGGCGAAGCGCTGAAACAGTCGTTTCCGGTCACTTTGGCGGGCTGTTCAACATAGATTTCGTCGGATAAGTAGATTTCGTCTTCCCTTTTTGGGGGCAAGAACGTTTGTCCTGCCAGGTAATAAAAATTATTATCGGGATGAAAGCTCTGCCAGACATTGTCGTACTGCCCCAGATCAGCGACGTTATCGGGTTTTGAAACCGATTTATACTGTCTGGCCACATGGTTTGGCACAAAATCGATAATTGCTTTCAAACCTGCTTTATGAATGCGTTGCAGTAGCGATTCAAATTCGGCCATACGGGCAGGCACATCCTCAGCCAGGTCGGGATCAACATCATAATAGTCCGTTATTGCATAAGGCGAGCCTGCCCTGCCCTTTACCAGCGAAGGATGGCTGTCGGGGATACCGAATTCGGAGTAGCTGGTCAGTTTGGCATGGCGAATTATACCAGTCAGCCAGATATGGGTAATGCCCATTTGGCTGAGCGCTTCAATGGCCTGACGGTTGATATTGCTGAATTTTCCACAGCCGTTTTCATGAATGGTGCCATTGAAGCGATGCTGTCGGTCAGTGTTGCCGAAGACACGAGGAAAAAGCTGGTAAATGTTGATCATTTGGCTTGGCGAATGCACAAATTTAAGCGCTTTTGCAACATGGCAACGCCCGGGCTTGCTCTACTTGCGACCCAGTTTAGGCAAAAAAACGTACTTTTGTCCGGTTACGCAAAACGCGCCTCAATGCTTGCGCTATTCAGAAAAGAAATCAGCAGTTTTCTCAGCTCATTGACCGGTTATTTGGTCATTATCGTTTTTTTGCTGGTCAATGGTCTGTTTTTGTGGGTATTTCCCACCGAATTCAACATTCTTGATTTTGGCTATGCCAACCTCGACGGGCTATTCATTATTGCACCCTTCGTGTTTCTGTTCCTCGTTCCCGCGGTTACAATGCGCTCGTTTGCCGAAGAACGCAAGTCGGGTACCATTGAAATGTTGCTGACAAAGCCCCTTACGGAGATGCAGATTATCTGGGCAAAATACCTTGCCGCAGTGACTTTGGTGCTTTTTTCGCTTCTTCCTACACTGGTGTATTT
>DAIOUP010000196.1:0-4961 GCA_036759465.1 Bacteroidales bacterium | reverse complement strand
GGCTACGACTATAGCTTCAGCGGTCTGAAAACCAGTATCTTGTACTTTTTACGCGATCAACTGAAGGCCGACGAATCGTTTATTGAAAAAAATAAAGCCGACCTATGTGCTTCCATACAGCGCACCATCGTGGATATCTTGATGAAAAAGTTAGTAATGGCAGTGCGCGAAACGGGCATCCGTCAGGTTGCCCTGGCCGGAGGCGTATCGGCCAACAGCGCTTTGCGTAAAGCTATTTTTGAGGCTGGAGAGAAAGAAGGCTGGGATGTTTTTGTTCCGCGCATAGCCTACACCACCGACAATGCTGCCATGATTGCCGTGGCGGGCTATATGAAATACCTCGCTGGTTACCGGAGCAGCCTTGAGCTGGCACCATACACCCGACAGCAAGCCACCTGAATCATTGAAAATGAACTGGGAACAATTATTCAACGCCACAAGGCCACTCTCTTCGCAAAGCCGTGAAGACGTCCGCAGTCAGTTTCAGCGCGATTTTGACCGACTGATTTTCTCGGGGCCGTTCCGGAGGCTGCAAAACAAAACGCAGGTTTTCCCCTTACCGGGCAGTGTGTTTGTTCATAACCGACTCACGCACAGCCTCGAAGTAGCCTCTGTGGGACGTTCAATCGGACATAGTGCCGCGCAGCTCATTTTACAGTCCGACAGCAACGCTCCAGCGCTGATAGCAGAAGCCGGTGCCGTGGTTGCGGCAGCCTGTCTGGCGCACGACCTGGGCAATCCGCCTTTCGGGCACTCGGGCGAAGAAGCCATCAGCAGCTTCTTTATCAGCGGCGAAGGGCAATACTTCAGAAAAATGGTGGACGACTGGGAATGGAACGATCTGGCAGCATTTGAGGGAAATGCCAATGCGCTTCGTCTGCTCACACACCGCTTTAATGGAAGGCGGGAGGGCGGCTTCAACCTCACTTATGCTACACTGGCCTCTCTTGTGAAATATCCATGGCCATCCATCGCAAACCCCGGAAAGGCCAAATATGGATTTTTCAAAAGTGAGCTTTCAATCTGGAGCGAAATTTCCTCAAAAACAGGAGTGCCCGCCATCGATGGTCAACGTTATGCCCGCCATCCTTTGGTTTATTTGGTTGAAGCAGCCGATGATATCAGCTACCTGATTATGGATGTAGAAGATGCGCATAAGCTCAGAATACTCGAAACGGCTGAAGCCGAACATATTCTGCGAAGCTTTCTGCATCAGGACGATGACAAACCTATGCTGGAATACCTTGACAAGATTTACAGGGAAGTGACTGACACCAACGAGCGAATTGCCTATTTAAGGGCTACAGTTATCAATAATCTGGTAAGACATACCGCTGAGATTTTCGCTACGGTTTCAGAGAAACTTCTTCAGGCCCAAACCATGCCACCCCTTGTGAAGAAGCTAAACAGTCATTATACTACAGCATTCGAGCAATGCCGCAAACTTTCGGTCGAAAAGATTTACCGTCATCCCTCGGTTGTAAAAATAGAGCTTACCGGCTTTAATGTGCTTGGAACCTTGTTGGCTGAATTTGCGAACGCCGTAAGCAATCCTGCCACAGCTTACAATAAGAAACTGCTAAGCCTAATCCCCGAACAGTTCGCTTCCAGGTCCGGAAACACCTACGAAAAGCTCCGATCAGTGATTGATTTTCTCTCAGGAATGACCGATCTGTATGCCATGCAGCTCTACCGCGACCTGAAAGGCATCAGCGTGTTCGATAGCTAAATAAATAATCACTTAATTCACGCAATAGAGAAGCTGAAGCCAAACAAAATCAGCGGGTCTAAAAAAACTAAAAAAAACCTTTGAACGAAAGCGCATACATAACAGGCATCATGGGGGCCATGCCCGAGGAAATCGAGGGGATTACCCAGATCATCGACAACAGAACTGAGGTAGCGCTCGGCGGACGAATTTATCACCTGGGGACCATCAACGGATGCAAGGTGGTGGTGGTATTTTCACGATGGGGAAAAGTAGCCGCCGCTGCTACCGCTGCCACACTTCTGCTCAAGTTCAAGGTAAACGAATTGATTTTCACGGGAGTAGCCGGAGCATTAAGTGCCGAACTAAATATCGGCGATATTGTTGTTGGCCGCAGGCTCTATCAGCACGATATGGATGCAAGGCCATTTATCCCGCGATTCGAGATACCCCTGCTTGGTTTGATGAACATCGAGTGCAAGCCCCCCTGCGTTGAAATAGCCAATAATGCAGCAACCAGAGTTTTGGTGCGAGAACGCCTGGGCGGCATCAGCAATCATAATGGTTTTGTTGCTGTGGAACCAAAGCACCCAAAGGTTCATGTTGGTGACATTGCCAGCGGCGACCGTTTCATTTCGAGCAGCACCGACAGAATGGTGCTCAAAGAAATCCTCCCCTCCGTTTTGTGTGTGGAAATGGAAGGCGCCGCCGTTGCCCAGGTTTGTCACGAATATGACATTCCCTGGACGGTAATAAGGATTATTTCCGACACGGCCGATGATTCGGCAGCGCATGATTTTCAGCATTTTATAAAAAACATTGCATCCGGCTATACCGTTGAAATCGTTAGGGAAATGATCGGGTGCAGGGAAGAAAACATTTAAAACTTTACTCGTTTAAAAAAACAACTGATGAGCAACAGTGTCATCTTTTTTACACCGGATATTGAGCTTTCAGGTTTCGAATCGGCCACTCTGGCGATGGGAACCGATTATGAAGGCGAAGTATTTTTCACACTTACAAGAAAGATCAGCCAAAAAAGGCCTCCAAGTGCTTTGTTGCATGTGCATGGCTTCAACGATTATTTCTTTCACGCAGAGGCCGCCAACTTTTTTTTCGACAATGGTATTGATTACTATGGTCTCGACCTGCGGAAAAGTGGCCGATCGTGGCGTAAACATCAGAAATACAATAATCTGCGCGATATAAATGAATATTTTGAAGACATTGCATCTGCCATTGAATTGATACGACGATCAGGTTCGGCTAAAATATTGCTCATGGGACATTCGATGGGTGGTCTTGTGACAGCATGTTACTGCGCCAGCCCATCAAAAAACCCATTGCCCGACGCTCTTTTTCTGAATAGTCCTTTCCTCGAACAGAACAAGGACATTGTAACCCGAAGAATCCTTATCCCCATCGTATCGAAGATTGGCAAAGCAAATCCGGATTTACCTGTACCGGGAGGCTTTTCAAAGTTTTATGGTCCCAGCCTGCATGCCAGCGAAAAAGGTGAATGGAACTACAACCTTCACTACAAACCACATCGGTCTGACATGGTTAATGCCGGTTGGGTGAGAACTATTCATCAGGCCCAATCGATGATAAAAAAGGGAATCAGGATTGAGCTTCCGCTTTTGCTCATGTACCCTGAAAAAAGCGTTGCCGGAATTTGGTGGAAAGAGGCTTTCCACCACGGTGATGCTGTTGTTAATGTTAAGCATATCAGAGCTTTACAACGATTAATTCACGCTTCGGATAAAACTGTGCATGAAATTAAACATGCCAGACACGACCTGTTTTTATCCGTTAGGGATGTTCGCCTATCTGTTTACAATTTAGTACTCGAATGGGGTCAGAAACATCTAAAACACTAATTTTGAGGCCCGATCTTTCTCATATGCACCGATTGCTTCTAATATTTGCTTTATCGCTTCTTGTTCAGCTTCCGCTCAAGGCAGCTAATAAATCATTCAGGCATAAGCACAAAAAAACAATATCCTATAATCCAAAAGATCCGGTATGCCGCAAAGAGGAGAAACTGCCGAAGACTTTCGTGCTTCGGCCAACGCGACGACACATTCTAGGACAGCAGCATCGCTGATGTTAAGAGCAGAAAAGCCCGGTGTTGCCGGGCTTTTTTGAATTCTTGATATTCCTATGCTTCCTCCATAAAAGGATAGCGATAGTCAGTAGGCGGGTTGAAGTTTTCCTTGATGGTTCGAGGCGAAACCCAGCGCAATAAGTTGAGATAAGACCCTGATTTATCGTTGGTTCCCGATGCTCTGGCACCACCAAAGGGCTGTTGTCCTACCACTGCACCGGTGGGCTTATCGTTGATGTAGTAATTGCCGGCTGCATTGGTAAGGGCCACATTGGCCTCCTCGATAGCATACCTATCTCTCGCGAATACCGCTCCCGTGAGGGCATAGTTCGAAGTGCGATCGACCAGCTCAAGGGTTTCGGTCCATTGATCTTCCGGATATACATAGATTGTTAGTACAGGCCCAAAAAGTTCCTCGCGCATGGTGATGTACATCGGGTCTTGAACCTGAAATACCGTAGGCTGAATAAAATAGCCATTCGATTTGTCATATGTTCCGCCAAATACCACCTCAACGCCTTCGTCTTTCTTTGCATTGTCGATGTAACCGGCTAGTTTGTCGAATGAGGCCTCGTCAATAACCGCTCCCATGAAATTGGTAAAATCTTCCACCGGTCCCACCTTGATGGTCTGTAGGTCTTCGAGCAATAATCTTCTCACCTCAGGCCATAGGTTGTCAGGAATGTATGCACGGGAAGCTGCCGAACATTTCTGTCCCTGATATTCGAAAGCACCCCTCACAAGCGCTGTTGCCAAGGCTCGGGGATCGGCACTACGGTGGGCCAGCACGAAATCTTTACCCCCGGTTTCGCCAACAATCTTGGGATAGGTGTTATGCACAGCCACGTGATCGCCAATAGCTTTCCAGATCTTCTTAAAAACCTCTGTAGAACCTGTAAAATGAATACCGACAAAATCAGGATGTTGCGAAAGTATCTTGCCGGCAACAGGCCCTGGAACAAAAATGAGATTGATTACCCCGGGAGGGAGCCCTGCCTCTTCAAAAATTTCCATAATCACTCGCGCAGAGTAGATTTGGGTGTTTGAGGGCTTCCACACCACCACATTGCCCATGAGTGCCGGAGCAGAAGGCAGGTTGGCTGCGATGGCGGTAAAGTTGAAAGGCGTGAGTGCATAGATGAAACC
>DAIOUP010000195.1:0-4987 GCA_036759465.1 Bacteroidales bacterium | reverse complement strand
ATTGCACTATTTTTGCCCGCAAATCCGGAGCACTACCGCAGTTTCACCAAATGAAACCCCGCAGAAAATCTCGCATGAAAAAAGCACTAATTCTCCTATCAGCACTCCTTTTCGTTACACTTTCAGCATTAGCAGCACTTCATTTCCTTTCAGCAAAGCCACCGGTCCTACTGCTCGAACAAACCCACCGTGACCTAACCGCTGCCCGCGACTCGGAAGCAGGTGAATATGAAGCGGCAACAATTGCCGAAGCCGAAAAACTATACGAGCTCGCACAGGAAGAATTGAAAAAAGAGAATGAAAAAGTGTTTTTCCTTCGCGACTATAATTCGGTAATAATCACCGCCAAAAGGGCTTCGGATAAAGCGGCCGAAGCGGTCGACAAGACTAACGCAAGGAAAGCCGAACTGAGCAACAGCCAAAAACAAAAAATAGAAGAAGTGCGCAATAAGCTCGATCACTTCGAGGAATATTACGCCAACCTGCCTCTCAATAAAAGAGCCCGTCAGGATTACACAACCGCAAAACTAAAGTTTCTGGAGTCGGAAAAAGCTTATGAGCGTCAGGCCTACCTTGTAGTCGAAAACAATCTAAACGAAGCCAAACGACTTATCAGCAAATCTGTTACCGCTGCCCACAACCACCTGAGCAACTACTTTTCGAGCCTGCCAAGCTGGAAGCGATGGGTGGACGAAACAATCAACTGGTCCAGAGTAAACGAAGCTTCGGCCATTATTGTGGATAAGTTTGCCCACAAATGCTACGTTTACAACAATGGCAAACTTGTTCGTGAATTTGAAGCTGAGCTTGGCCCCAACTGGATAGGCGATAAAAATTATCGTGGCGACAAAGCCACTCCCGAAGGTAAATACCACGTTACAAAGCTGAAAACGGGTAAAAATACTATCTACTACAAGGCTTTGCTTATTAACTATCCCAACGACGAAGACAAGGAACGCTACCGCCAGAATGTACGCAGCGGTCGTATTCCAAACCGCGGCCCGGGCAACCTCATCGAGATTCATGGCGGCGGAGGAAAAGGCGTGAATTGGACCGATGGCTGCGTGGCGCTCACCAATGACGATATGGACAAGCTGTGGAGATATGTTTCTGTTGGTACACCGGTAACCATTGTGGGATCAACAAGAAGTCTTCAGGAAATTAACGGTCACTGACAAGATATAACCTTATGAATCATATCAGTGAGAAAATATTGAGCTACAAAAAACGGGTTTGGTTATCATTCATTGTACTTGGCCTGCTGATGAGCATTCTTACGGCATGGTGGATGATTAACCGCCTGGAGCAGCTGCAGGAAGTCGCAACCGGGATGCTCCGCAGCAAAAACTACAATCTGCTTGCCGAAAGACTCAATCAGACCAATCCGGAAGACTATCTGGTACATCTGGACAAAAGCATCAAAGAAAGCAAAAAGAAGCTCAACGGATTTCTGCCGACTCAGTCTTACATCCTGATAAACACCACTTTGAATCAGTTCAGACTTTTCGACAAAGATGGTTCGCTGCTGCGCCAGGGCCTTGTTTCGACCGGCAGTTATACCTTGTTGAGGGGTAACAACCGCACCTGGATGTTCAAAACACCCCGCGGGCAACTCAAGGTGCTCGGCAAAACCAAAGATCCTGTATGGGTGCGTCCCGACTGGGCTTTCATCGAGGAAGGACTCAAAGTGCCTCCGGCAGGTCACCCATCACGTTATGAATACGGAACGCTTGGCGACTATTCGCTTAACCTTGGCGACGGTTACCTGATACACGGCACACTTTATAAGCGTTTTCTGGGTCTTCCTGTCACCCACGGTTGTGTGCGTATGGGTGACGAAGATCTTGAAGTTACTTTCAAAACCTTACAGCTCGGTTCGAGGGTTTATATCTACTAAAGCAAAGCAGATGAGTGAGTTGGAAATAAAAAACAACAGCAAAACTGAAAACCTGGGTTTCTTTTCCTGGCTTTTGGGTTGGTTGCCTCGACAAAGAGGTTTGTTTCTGGTTTTCTTTATCCTGCTAATCAGTATTCCGCTGACGATCAACGTGCTTCTTGTTGTTCTGCCGGTGCTAAGCACACCTCTGCTGCCTACAGAGGCTATTCTGAATGAACATAGTGCCGACAGCACCCGGCTAAACAGCGCTTCGAATTGGGACAAAACATCACTTCGACTTGTTGCAGCCAGAGAAATTGAGCAGATTACACAAAAAAGCAGATTGAGTCTGGCCTCAAAAGACTCCATTTATCTGTTGCTCAATCTCAATGACAGCACGCTTTCGGTAGAAATCAAGGGATTGACGGTGCATGTAGCACGTGCTAACGATATTTTGATCAGCCGCAGGATAACCAAAGCAAGTCACGATGCTTTGCTCAACTGGATCGAGCAACCATTTACCTTCCAACAAGAGCTGTCGACCATTGCAAAAACTCCGGTGCTCGTTATCGATGCACCAAAAGACACCACAGAGGCAGCACAATTGCCCCGCAAACCATTGGAACCGGAAAAAGACTACGTCCAGTACAGCCTGCTTTTCGACCGCCAACTGTTGCTCGAAGTGAAGCAATCCGAAGAAGCTTTGCCCGAAGATGCCGGGCTCATTTCGAATTACCGATACCGCTACGATACTACATTCAGCACAAGTTTTTTGAATAAGATAACTGACCCGCTGCCATCGCACAGGCCTGTCAAGATAAGCCTGACGATGCCGCAGGCCGATGCCCGCACCATTTTCAGGGCTATGCCGCATTCGGCTTACGCCAGGCTTATTCTTATTCCTCCCTACAAGCAATAACATTATAAAATCATAGCACCATGATCCTCGTAACCGGCGGAACAGGAATGTTGGGAGCCCAGCTCCTTGTTCAGCTTACCGCTAAGGGTCATAAGGTTAAAGCCCTTCGCAGAGCTTCGTCGGATATGACGCTGCTCAGAAAAACTTTCAATTGGTATAGTATTAATCCAGTGCAACACCTCAGCCAGATTGAATGGGTTGAAGGAGATCTGCTGGATAATTTTTTAATTGAAGATTTACTCGAAGGCATCAGTCAGGTATATCACTGTGCTGCAATGGTTTCGTTCGATCCGGCCGATCGCATGAAGCTCAAGCAGGTAAACGAGCAAGGAACGGTAGTTTTGGTCAATGCCATGCTCCGGCTTCCCTCCATCAGGCTGTGTCACGTCAGCTCCATTGCTGCTATAGGTTCAAACGATGACGGGAGCCCTGCCGACGAAACCACGCCATGGAAATACGATGCGCGCACTTCGGCTTATTCGATTTCAAAATACAATGCCGAGCGCGAGGTGTGGAGGGCCATAGCCGAAGGCTTAAATGCGGTGATTGTTAACCCATCCGTAATATTGGGTCCCGGCAATTGGCAATCAGGAAGTAGCGCGTTGTTTTCGCTGGCGCACAAAGGCATGCCGTTCTACACCAACGGGACGACCGGTTATGTGGATGTTCGCGATGTCGCAAAAGCCATGATAATACTCATGGAGAATGAGGTAAGCGGAGAGCGCTTTATTGTTTCTGCTGCCAACCTGAGTTATCGGGAGTTTTTCATCATGGCGGCAAATGCGCTTGGAAGCAATCCTCCTCGCTACAAGGTCAGGCCTTGGATGGGCGAACTGGCGTGGAGGTTCTATGCATTAAAAGGATTAATATCAGGAAAACGACCTGCCATCACCCGCGACACATCGCGCAACGCACAGAAAATGAGAAGTTATTCGTCCGGAAAACTGGTAGCACTAACCAACTTCAATTTCATTCCGCCCAAAGAGAGCATCAGCCATTTTGCCTCACTTTACCTCAGTGAAGTTTAGCGACCCGAAACCGCAACAATTTATACTCTTTCTAAAAAGCACGGCACCATACAGGCTGCCGCTTTTTTTTGGCTACTTTTACCCCCTGGAAAACCCTTGCCCGTATGAAAAAGACCCTGATTATTTACTGGGCACCGGGCGGCAGCGTGGAAAAAGCCGCCCGGATGCTGCACGAAACCATCGGTATCGATAAAGCCGAGCTTAGCGACCTTGCCTCTTTCGAGGTTTCGCGATTCCGGAATTCGAAAACCTGATCATCGGCACAGCTACCATTGGCGCCGAAACCTGGCGCGATGCCAACGACAACAATAAGTGGATGGAATTTTTTGAGAAAACGCGCGGCTACGATTTCTCGAAAATGAAGGTTGCCAGTTTTGCCCTTGGAAATCAGATCTTCTACCCCGATCATTTTGTCGACAGTCTTGGCATCATCAGGCAGGAAATTGAGCAGAGAGGTGGAAAGCTCACTGGTGCGTGGCCGGTAAAAGGCTATGATTTCACCGATTCGATTGGCTACGACGGCGATTTCTTCTTTGGTCTGGCGCTCGACGAAGATACACAGCCCGAGCTCACTCAGCCGCGCATCAGCACATGGGTGGAGCAGCTTGCTTCGGAAATGAAATTCTGATTTAACCGCTCAAAATCAACGCTTCTTCTTTTCGGGCAACAAATTCTTGTAGTGCTCAAATCGTTCCATGATTTGTTCCACAAACAAGAAGGTTTCCTCGCCGCGCACATAGCCATAATACGAAACTGGGTCGTTAAAGAAAGCGGGCCTCGATTTGTTTCGCATAAAAAAGTCAACATTCCCGGTCCACAAATCGGGATTTTTGTTGTACTTCGAGGCCAGACGTCTCGCATCGAGCACATGACCAACGCCGCTGTTGTAGGATGCCAGAACAAACCTTATTCGCTCATCAGGATCGGTAACGCTCTCTGGAATTTGCCTGTCGAGGTATAGAATGTATTTCCCACCAACCCTGATCTGTTGTTCCGGGGTTGCCGACTGATCGATACCGTAAAGCTCCATTACCGGCGGCATCAGTTGCATGAGACCAAAAGCCCCTGCCCAGCTGACTACCGAGGGCTTAAATTCCGACTCCTGAAAAATAAGCGAGGCGAGCAATCTCCAGTCCCACCCAATTTCCTGAGCTACTTCGCGGA
>DAIOUP010000194.1:0-4997 GCA_036759465.1 Bacteroidales bacterium | reverse complement strand
TTTAACGTATTGCAATCATTTTTGGGGGAGTACCAGAGCGGTCAAATGGGGCAGACTGTAAATCTGTTGGCGCAGCCTTCGGAGGTTCGAATCCTTCCTCCCCCACCGATGCGGGAATAGCTCATTTGGTAGAGCGACAGCCTTCCAAGCTGTAGGTGGCGGGTTCGAGCCCCGTTTCCCGCTCGAATGTAAAGCCGATGTAGCTCAGTGGTAGAGCGCTTCCTTGGTAAGGAAGAGGTCACGAGTTCAATCCTCGTCATTGGCTCAACTGATTTTTTAAAAACCTTTAATAATCAAATTTTAATATGGCTAAAGAAAAATTCACCAGGACGAAGCCACACGTTAACATTGGAACCATTGGTCACGTTGACCACGGTAAAACGACCCTTACTGCCGCCATTACCCTGTGCTTGCAGGAAAAAGGTCTTGCGCAGTTTAAGTCGTTCGACTCTATTGATGCTGCTCCCGAGGAAAAAGAAAGGGGTATTACCATCAATACTGCCCACGTTGAATATGAGACCGAAAACCGTCACTATGCACACGTTGACTGCCCCGGTCACGCTGACTACGTAAAGAACATGGTAACCGGTGCCGCTCAGATGGACGGTGCCATCATCGTTGTTGCAGCCACCGACGGTCCTATGCCCCAGACCCGCGAGCACATTCTTCTCGCCCGTCAGGTAGGTGTACCAAAACTGGTTGTATTTATGAACAAGGTTGACCTTGTTGACGACGAAGAGCTACTCGACCTTGTTGAAATGGAAGTTCGCGACCTGCTGAGCTTCTACAAATTCGAAGGTGACGAAACTCCTGTTATCCGCGGTTCGGCCCTCGGCGCACTCAACAAAGAGCCAAAGTGGGTTGAAAAGGTTTACGAACTGATGGATGCCTGCGACAACTGGATTCCGCTTCCGGTTCGCGACCAGGATAAGCCCTTCCTCATGCCTATCGAAGACGTGTTCTCCATCACCGGCCGTGGTACTGTTGCCACGGGCAGGATCGAAACCGGTATCATCCACACTGGCGACCCGGTTGAAATCATCGGTATGGGTGCCGAAAAACTGAAGTCGGTTGTAACCGGTGTTGAAATGTTCCGCAAGATTCTCGACGAAGGTCAGGCTGGCGACAACGCAGGTCTGCTCCTCCGCGGTATCGACAAGGACGAAATCCGTCGCGGTATGGTTATCGTTGCCCCCAACTCGGTAAAACCTCACAAACACTTCAAAGCTGAGGTGTACATCCTGAAGAAAGAAGAAGGCGGACGTCACACTCCTTTCCACAACAAGTATCGTCCCCAGTTCTACTTCCGTACAACTGACGTTACCGGTGAAATCGTCCTGCCCAGCGGCATTGAGATGGTTATGCCCGGCGACAACCTCACCATCGAAGTTAACTTGATTGCCGACATCGCTATGGACAAAGGTCTTCGCTTCGCTATCCGTGAAGGCGGCCGTACCGTTGGTGCCGGTCAGGTAACCGAAATCCTCGACTAAGCGACAAAAAAGTGTTATTAAAGGTGCTCCCTACGGGGAGCCCTTTGATAGTTAAATATGGCGCATACGGGTGTAGCTCAATTGGTAGAGTAGTGGTCTCCAAAACCATTGGTTGTGGGTTCGAGTCCTACCACCCGTGCAAATTAAAAAAATCATTGGTTAGATGTCGAAATTCAGCATTGTCAACTACGTTAAGGAAAGTTACACCGAACTGATGCAAAAGGTGTCCTGGCCTACATGGAGCGAGCTCCAAAGCAGTGCTATGGTGGTGTCCATTGCTTCCCTAATAATCGCTTTAGTCGTTTATCTGATGGACCTATCGTTCAGAACCGTATTGGAAAACTTCTATCGTTTATTCTAATACGGATTTTGATCACATCCACCTATGAAGTGTTTTCCAATGTTATTCATTGACTTGCGATGAGCGAAGCTGCAGAAAAAAAGTGGTATGTCGTAAGGGCTATCAGCGGCAAAGAAAAGAAGGTAAAAGAATACCTTGAAAATGAAATTGCCCGCCTTGGCATACAGGAATTGATTTCGCAGGTGCTGATCCCTACAGAGAAGGTTTACCAAATCCGCAAGGGCAAAAAGATCAGTAAGGAACGGAACTATTTTCCGGGCTATGTGCTGATCGAAGCTCATCTTACGGGCGAAGTTCCGCACATCATCAAGTCGATCCCTAATGTGCTGGGATTTCTGGGAACAAAAGGAGAACCCGACCCGCTGCGTCCTTCCGAAGTAAAACGGATCTTGGGCAAGGTGGACGAGTTGTCCGAAATGGGCGAAGAGGCCAACATCCCCTTCATCATCGGCGAAACGGTTACCGTCACGGATGGTCCGTTCAACAGTTTCTCAGGCGTGATTGAAGAAATCAACGAAGAGAAGAAAAAGCTAAAGGTGATGGTTAAGATTTTTGGCCGCAAAACCCCTCTTGAACTCAGTTTCATGCAGGTAGAAAAAGAACATTAGAAAACATTCCTCCTTATTTATAACCTTTTAATAAGGATTCCAAAATGGCAAAAGAAGTAAGTGCATTAATTAAACTGCAGATCAAAGGAGGAGCCGCCAATCCTTCGCCACCCGTCGGTCCCGCACTGGGTTCGAAAGGTGTGAACATCATGGAGTTTTGCAAGCAATTCAACGCCCGTACGCAGGACATGGCCGGCAAAATCGTGCCTGTCATCATCACTGTTTATAAGGACAAGTCGTTTGATTTTATTGTAAAAGCTCCACCGGTAGCCATCCAGATCATGGAAGCCGCAAACCTGAAAAAAGGCTCGGCCGAACCTAACCGTAACAAGGTTGGATCGATCAGCTGGGATCAGGTGCGCGCTATTGCCGAAAACAAGATGAAGGACCTCAACGCCTTCACCATCGAATCGGCCATGAGCATGGTAGCCGGCACCGCCCGCAGTATGGGTGTGAAGGTAACAGGCGACGCCCCATTCAACAAAAACTGATTCCAAAACAAAGGATGACGTTTTACGCATTTTGTAGAACACACAACAAAAAAGAGCAATGCCACACGTAAGCAAAAAAAAGAAAGAAGCTCTGGCCAAGTTCGACAAAAGCAAGATCTACTCCTTGACTGAAGCAGTTGATATCGTCAAAAAAATCACTTACACCACCTTTGATGCTTCCGTTGACCTCAACGTGAGATTGGGTGTGGACCCCCGCAAAGCCAATCAGATGGTTCGCGGTTCGGTTACACTGCCTCACGGTACCGGTCGTGTAAAGCGCGTTCTCGTGCTCTGCACCCCCGATAAGGAACAGGAAGCCACTGAAGCTGGTGCTGATTTCGTCGGTCTGGATGAGTACATCCAGAAGATCAAAGACGGCTGGACGGATATCGACGTGGTCATTACCACACCCAACGTTATGCCCAAAGTGGGAGCACTTGGACGCATCCTTGGTCCCCGCGGACTGATGCCCAACCCAAAGACAGGCACTGTAACGATGGAAGTTGGTAAAGCAGTGAAGGAAGTAAAAGCCGGTAAGATCGACTTCAAAGTCGATAAATACGGTATTGTTCATGCTGCTGTCGCCAAGGTCAGCTTCGAAAGCGACAAGATTGTCGAAAATGCCAAAGAGCTGTTGCAGACAATCAACAAGCTGAAACCTTCCGCTGCAAAGGGCACCTATGTGAAGAGCATTTTTGTTTCGAGCACTATGAGCCCCGGTGTGCAGGTCGATCCTAAATCAGTAACCAACTAATCAACGAAAGGTAGTTATTGATATGAGAAGAGAAGATAAACTAACAATCATCGATTCGCTCACCGAACAGCTTAACGCCAATCCCAACTTCTACCTCACCGATATCGGAGAGCTGAATGCTGAGGCCACGGCAAGGCTACGCCGCCTGTGTTTCAACCGCAATGTAAAGCTTTTGGTTGTGAAAAACAGCCTGCTGCGCAAAGCTATGGAACGCTCGGGCAAGGATATGAGCGAAATCTACCCTGCTTTGAAGGGAGCCACTTCGATTATGTTTGCCGAGAGTAGTAATACTCCGGCCAAGCTGATCAAGGAGTTCCGCAAAAGCTCGGACAAGCCCGTACTGAAGGGTGCCTATATTGAAGAGTCGGTTTACCTCGGCGACAATATGCTCGACACCCTTATCAACCTCAAATCGAAGAACGATCTGATCGGTGAGATCATTGGCCTGCTGCAATCGCCCGCGCGCAATGTGATTGGCGCGCTGCAATCGGGCGGACAGAAACTCTCCGGCATCGTTAAAACGCTTTCGGAAAAACCCGAATAAATTATTCTAAATCAACAAATTAGTAATCATCTTTAAAACGTTAATAAAATGGCAGATTTGAAAGCTTTTGCAGAACAACTGGTCAACCTGACGGTTAAGGAAGTCAACGAACTGGCCAAGATCCTCAAAGACGAATATGGTATTGAGCCTGCTGCAGCCGCAGTAGCCGTAGCCGCAGCCCCTGGTGCAGGTGCTGGTGCCGATGCTCCCGTTGTTGAGGAAAAGACCAGCTTCGACGTTATCCTGAAATCGGCCGGTGCCTCCAAACTGGCTGTTGTTAAGCTTGTTAAGGAACTCACCAGCCTCGGCCTGAAAGAAGCCAAAGAACTGGTTGACGCAGCTCCCAAAGCCCTCAAGGAAGGCGTTAGCAAAGACGAAGCCAATGCATTGAAATCTCAGTTGGAAGAAGCCGGTGCAGAGGTTGAAATTAAATAAGAAGGATACGATTTCTGCAAAAACCTGAGCCAAACAACCTCTATCTCAATATCTTATTGAGGTAGAGGTTTGCGGCATTTTTGCAAAGGGGAAAAAAAGTTCTTTTTATTTATTAAATCGTCTGGATTTCAGACCTAAAACCTTTACAACCTTGGCAGCTATTTCACCCGACCGTATCAGTTTCGCATCCACCAAATCGTCGCTCGAATATCCGGACTTTCTCGATATCCAGCTGCAGTCGTTTCAAGATTTTTTTCAACTCGATACTAACCCCGAGAACAGAAAAAACGAAGGACTCTTCAGGGTATTTT